>JBBRXH010000001.1:0-33048 GCA_038248565.1 Peptostreptococcales bacterium
CATCGCAGAAACCGGTCCCTCTTCGATGGATATGAATACGCTATGGGGCGCAGAGGAAGACATCCGCTCTTTAAAATCCCTGATTCTATTCGGGCTTCGCGGTATGGCGGCTTATGCCCATCATGCACTGATTCTCGGTTATTCAAATGACGAAGTCAATGCATTCTTCTGCAAAGGATTAAAAGCATTGGATGAGAACTTGTCTGCCGACCAGCTTCTTGCAATGGTACTTGAACTGGGTCAGGTAAACTTAAAATGCATGGCTCTTCTTGACGAAGCCAACACGACAACCTATGGAACTCCGGTTCCTACTCCCGTAACGACAAATATCGAGAAAGGCCCTTTTATCGTCGTTTCAGGTCATGATCTTCATGATCTTCAGCTTCTTTTAGAGCAGACCGAAGGAAAAGGCATTAACATTTATACCCACGGTGAAATGCTGCCTTGCCACTCTTATCCGAAGTTAAAAGCTTTCACCCATCTTAAAGGCAATTTCGGTACTGCCTGGCAGAATCAGCAGAAGGAATTCATCGATCTTCCGGCTCCTGTCTTATTCACCACAAACTGCATTATGCCTGTTAAGGATAATTATAGAGACCGCATATTCACCACGGAACTGGTGGCTTATCCGGGCATGGTTCATATCGGCGAGAAAAAAGATTTCTCCCCGGTCATCGCTAAAGCACTTGAACTCGGCGGATACCCGGACGGCAGAAAGATGACAGGAATTAACGGTGGAGACAAACTGATGACCGGTTTTGGCAGAGGCACCGTCCTTGGCGCTGCTGATATTGTGGTTGATGCAGTAAAAAAGGGTGCTATTTCACATTTTTTCCTGGTGGGCGGTTGCGATGGTGCTAAACCGGGTAGAAACTACTACACCGAGTTCGTACAAAAGTCTCCAAAGGATTCCATCATTCTGACCCTTGCCTGCGGCAAATTCAGATTCAATGATCTTGCCCTGGGAGAAATCGGCGGGCTGCCACGTATCATGGATATGGGCCAGTGCAATGATGCCTACAGTGCTATAGAAGTTGCCTTAGCCTTAGCCAACGCTTTTGAATGCGGTGTGAATGATCTTCCTTTGACCCTTGTACTATCCTGGTATGAACAGAAAGCCGTCGTCATACTCCTGACGCTTCTATCACTGGGCATTAAGAACATTTTGATAGGGCCAACACTACCGGCATTCCTGTCTCCCAATGTGCTGGGCATTCTGGTTGACAACTTCAATCTGACTCCGATATCTACTCCGGAGGAAGACCTTAAAAAGATTTTAGGTTAAATTAAAATAGAGTCTCAGCCTAAATAGTAAAGAGCGAGTCAATTGAGTTTGACTCGCTCTTTACCTTCTGTTGACTGACTCCTTGGCCGGGTATATACTAAATGTACCCATACCCGGTATATAAGGAGATGATTTTATGAATGATATCAGCATCGATTATAAAAAGGATATTCAGCGAAGACTAAGCAAAATCGAAGGTCAGGTAAAAGGAATCCAGCGCATGGTAGAACAGGAAAAAACCTGCGTGGATATTCTGACCCAGATTGCAGCCATCAGAGCCGCCATCAATAAGGTCGGCGGCATGATCCTTGAAAAATATTCCAAAGAATGCATTCAAGGTTCAGTAAATTCTGAAGATAAGGATGCAGAGCTGCAAAAGCTCATGGACACCATCCAGAAATTTCTAAAGTTTGTGGATTAGCAGGATCCTACTCCTGGGCCTCTGAGTATAAATCCCTTTTCATACCATCTATCCGAGTAATCGACTGTCGCGTTTTTTATGTAGTGTTCGATAGTCTTATCATAGACGATTTTAACGCCGTCCATCTCCACGAGAACATCTTCATCATTTTTTAACTCATCCAGAGTTAATGCAAATTTCGGACCGCCTCAGCCAAATCCGCCAATCCATACTCTAAGCATCGTATTGCTTGGATCCTCTTTGTTTGACATGACATTTTTAAGCTGTAAAACTGCAGCTTCAGATACTGTAATCATTTCTTCACCCCCTTTCCCTAAAATGTACACCGGGTTTTCTGATATTATCCTGCCTCTCTGTCACACCGATACTGTCCAAATATTCCAAAAGTGTGATGGCAGCCTTTCGGCCAATAAACAGGGTATCCCTGATTTCTCCGGCAGTGATGCTGCCCTGACTTTCCAGCAAAGCTCTGATTTTTGAAACCGCAGGATAAAAGTTGGCTTCATGGAGGCAAAGTCCGTTTCCCAAATTCACCGCCTGGCCAGACTGAATCAAAAATCTCTCAACATCCTCAAATAGCTGGATGGGCATAGAAAGAACCCTGGCAAGCTGATCCGGAGTCCTTAGGGCAAATCCTTCTTCTTTAAGCAGCCCATTGACTCTCTGAGTCTCTTTTTTGCCGCTGATTCTTTGTATTGACTGGTTTCCCGGCTGCATCAGGTGATTTCCCCAAGGCGCAAGAACACCGGTCTCGACCAGATGATTTATAATGGCATTGAAATCTTTTTGTTCAAGAGATTTGAAAACCTCACTCTTTATTTGTTCCCTGGGAAGCAGATAGCTAAACGGGTTTTTAAAATAAAAATCAGCGAATGTTTCATCAATTTTTTGTATATACCAGTCAAGGGAATTTATACTGAGATATTTATCCGGTGCCTCCAGATAGATAAGTTCCCCGCTATCAGTCAGTGCTAGCATTACGGTCTGCAGCAGCGTCTCATCTTCATAGAGTTCCCTGTAAATATCTGCGAGGTTTGCAAGCCTTCCCTTTTGATCAAACAGGTGCCCGATCACCTGCTTCAAGTTCCCGTGGGCACCAATATCCAATGCGGAAATACTCTCCTCCGAAAACCTTTTTCTATTTTTTGTTTTATGATAGAGGACTTCTCCGCCGCCCAAGATAGTCATGGGAGAATAGGCTCTGACTATAAAACGGTCCCCTCTAAGCGCCACGACAGGTTCTTCGAATCTAAGCTGAGCGTAACCGGAACTGTTTTCCGGTATCTGGTCACCCCCTAAAAGGCGCACCCTGGCCAGCACTTCCTTGGATCCAATATGGACATGGACCCGCTGGTTATGCTCTATTCCGCCTTTTCCCCCAGTACTGTAAAGAATGACATCCACCAGCACCTGGACATCCACTGTATTTTTTCGGGTAATCACATCTCCTCTTTGAAGCTGAGACTTTTCAATGCCTGAAAGGTTAAGGGCGCAGCGGTCGCCGGCAGAAGCCTGTTCTACCTGCTTGTTATGAACCTGAATTCCCCTGACCTTGGCTGAAATTTTTTGAGGCAGGATATCCACGTTGTCCCCCTTACCGATAAAACCGCCGTGGATAGTCCCCGTAACAACGGTACCATGCCCCGTTATGGTAAATACTCTATCGACGGGCAACCTAAAAAGCCGCTGAGCATTCCGCTCCGCAGCCTCCCCTGTCAGTTTTTCCAGACAGTCAATAAGTTCATCTATGCCGCTTCCTGTTAATGCAGAAATCGGTATGATAGATATTCCCTCAAGGGTAGTCCCTTCCAGCAGCTTTTTAATTTGAGAAGTGGCTATAGCCAATTCTTCTGTGCTGACCAGCTCGCATTTGGTCAGGGCTACAACCCCTGAATTCACTTTAAGTATAGACAGGATTTCCAGATGTTCCCTAGTCTGAGGCATGATGCCCTCATCCGCAGCGATGACCAGGGTCACAAAATCGATCCCCGTAACACCTGCTACCATGGATTTTATAAACTTTTCATGGCCTGGCACATCCACGATGGAAATAACATTGCCGGAGGGCAAAGTCAGGGGTGCGAAACCAAGCTCGATGGTCATCCCCCTGCGCTTTTCTTCCTCCAGTCTGTCTGTATCCACACCGGTCAGTCTTTTGACCAAAGTAGTCTTTCCATGGTCGATATGGCCAGCGGTACCCATGACGACGTGTTTCATCGCTCTGCTCCTAAAATATCAGCTATTGCGCATGCGACTAATTTATAATCATCCGGGTCAATAGTCCTCACATTCAGCAGGAGGGTATCCTGATGAATGCGGCATAAAATCGGTATAGTGTATTTTCTCAAACTTTCCTGTAGTTTGTCCAGACTCATGTCCTGTGGTGCAAGGGATACAGCTCTGCCAGGCAGCAGGACACCAGGCAGGGAGCCTCCGCCAACCTCATCCAGCTCCTCCACAATACCAATATCAGCTATACTGCCATTCTCCAGCCTGCCCAAGCCAATGGTCTGAATCAGACAATTCTTTATCATTTCAGCTAAGGCTTCAGCCCTGATTTCCAGTTCTTCCGGCTTTAATGCCATCATTTTCAGTACCGGGATATGAAACGCCACTGAGTTTTCATTTAAATAAATCTTTAATACCGAAGTCAGCGCAGCAAAGGTCATCTTGCAGGGCCTTACCATGCGAGCCAGAGGATTTGCCTTTATCCGGTCGATGAGGTCTTTTTTGCCTGCAATAATTCCCGCCTGAGGGCCGCCAAGGAGCTTGTCTCCACTGAAGGTGACGAGAGAAACCCCCCTTTTGATGCTGTCCTGAACCGTCGGTTCATAGGGTAGCCCTATTGACCTTAGGTCAATGAGACTGCCGCTGCCTAAATCTTCTACGACCAGGAGCCCCTTTTTTTGGGCAAGATCGACCAGGATTTCAAGGTCAACACTTTCGGCAAAACCGGTTACCCTATAATTGCTGGTATGCACCTTAAGTAAAACTCGGGTGTCCTGAGTGATCGCCTTCTCATAATCTTTAAGATGGGTCTTGTTGGTCGTGCCGATCTCCACCATCTTGGCCCCGCTGCCGGAGATAAGATCAGGAATGCGAAAGCTGCCGCCTATTTCAACCTGCTGGCCTCTGGAAACGATGACCTCCCGGGCCTGGGCCAGGGTATTGATGCACAGGAAAACCGCGGCTGCGTTATTGTTCACAACCAAAGCACTTTCGGCTCCTGTCAGCTCTTTAATCAGAAATTCAGCCTGGGAATGTCTGTAGCCTCTTCTTCCGGTTTCAAGATCATACTCCAGATTGCTGTAGCCTTCTGAAACAGCAGATACCGCCGCTACTGCCTTCTGTGGCAAAGGCGCTCTGCCAAGGTTGGTATGGAGCACGATGCCCGTAGCATTGATGACCCTGCCCAGCTCCTGGCGGCTTTCTTTAGCAAGGGCTTCGATAATGCGGCTGGCTATAAACCCCGGCACCTCTTCTTTAGATTTAATCCCTTTAGTTTGGCAAAAATCCGGATGATCTCCGGCCTCCTGCTTAAAAATTTCCAGCACTAATTTTGAAGTGCGAAGGACGGCTTCTCTGCCTTCCCCCAGCACGTAACCGGATAGGGCTTCCGCTTCAAGGATTTTATTGATGGGAGGAATAGCCCGTAGGGCCTCTTTACTGCTCATTTGGTTCATAGTGAACCTCCTACTATAAAACCTTAATAGCGATGTTGCTGCCTTCTTCTTTTGCAAAAACTTCGCCGATAATAACTGCCCTGCTCTCATTTCCGGAGTTAATCTCAGCCATCAGTTCATCAGCTTTTTCATGTGGAACAGAAATCAGGAGCCCTCCGGATGTCTGGGGATCAAACAAGGCAATGCGAAGGGTTTCTGAAACCGCCGCATCAAAGGCTATCAGATCCTGAAAATACTTCCTGTTGGCAAAGGCGCCTCCGGGTACGGCTTCCCGCTCAATTAGCGCCAGCACCCCGGCCATGACGGGCACCTTTTCCCTATTTATCCGGATTACAACCTTGCTGCCATTAGCCATTTCACAGCCATGACCCAAAAGACCAAAGCCGGTGACATCGGTGCAGGCGTTTACGCCTACCCGCTGCATGGCTTCGGACGCGGCCCTATTCAGGGTCGCCATATTGGTGGTCGCCTCTTTTGTTTCGGCTTCGGAGATCATATCGAATTTAAAGGCTGTGGTAATGATGCCCGTGCCTATGGGTTTTGTCAAAATAAGAAGATCTCCCGGTTTAGCCCCGGAGTTGGTCACCACCTTGTCTGGGTGGATCGTTCCTGTCACTGATAAACCGTATTTGATTTCCTCATCGGTGACCGTATGACCCCCGAGAAGAATTGTTCCTGATTCTTTGATTTTATCCTCGCCACCCTTAAGTATCTCAACCAGAATATTCGGATCAAGGCTGCAGGAAAAGCAGGCGATAGATAGCGCTGTCAATGGCTTTCCGCCCATGGCATAAATGTCGCTGAGAGAATTTGCCGCCGCAATCTGGCCATATAAAAAGGGATCATCCACAATCGGCGTAAAGAAATCCACCGTCTGCACCAATGCAATATCAGGGGAAATCTGATAGACGCCTGCATCGTCGGACATATCGAAGCCAACGAGTAGGTTTGGATCTCTGTTATCTGTGTTTTTATCCAGGTGACACAAAACTTGTGCCAAGTCCTCAGGACCAAGCTTGCTGGCTCAACCAGCCTTTGAAGACATATGGGTCAGTCGCCTGATTTGCTTGTCTGTCATAAGATCCCTCCTCTCCTAAAGTTTGTTGGCGGGAGTGTGTAGGAGTTGAACCCACCTCGGATGGTCATGCCACCCGACTACGGATTT
Source organism: Peptostreptococcales bacterium (assembly GCA_038248565.1). Taxonomy (GTDB): domain Bacteria; phylum Bacillota; class Clostridia; order Peptostreptococcales; family Anaerovoracaceae; genus JBBRXH01. The sequence continues at coordinate 6,555 of JBBRXH010000001.1, forward strand.
GAAGTCCGAGGAACCCACCAGGACCCATCCACCCCCATGGTTTTATTATATCTCATTTTAAGAAAACGAAATAGCTCTGATAAACGAATTTTGTAATTATTACTTTATGTATTATAATAAAATTGAAAGAAAATCACTTCGTTGAAGTTTACATCAACTCGTATTCAAACAACAGGGAGGTCGCCATGTATATCGGATCCATCGCCATCATAGTATTTTCAAACATTCTTTATAATATAGCCCAGAAGTCAATGCCGGAGAAGCTAAATCCCTTTTCTGCGCTGCTTGTGGCTTATGGGTTTGCCATGATTATCACGCTGATCATGCTGTTCATTTTCAAGCCTGAAGAAGGCCTGATCCAATCTTTTAAACATATCAACTGGGCCAGCATAGGTGTAGGCACGGCTATTGTCGGTCTGGAGTTTGGCTTTCTCATGGCCTATCGGGCGGGCTGGAATATCAGTCAGGGCGCTTTAGTCTCCAATATTATCCTGTCCATCGCATTAATTGCCATCGGCGTCATTTTTTATAAGGAAGCTTTTACAACATCGAAGGCCTTTGGCTTCATTTTGTGCCTGATTGGGCTTGTCTTCATAAGTAAATAATGTTTTCTGTAGAGGAGAGATTAAAATGACAGAAAGAAAACTCAAATTCGACACCCTGCAGGTTCACGCGGGACAAAGCCCGGATCCTACAACCGGCTCAAGAGCCGTACCCATCTATCAGACGACGTCCTATGTTTTCAACAACGCGGAGCACGCCGCCAATCTGTTCGCCCTCAAAGAGTTCGGCAACATTTATACCCGCATCATGAACCCAACCAATGATGTCTTTGAACAGCGGGTAGCTGCTTTGGAAGGCGGTATTGGCGCCTTGGCTGTAGCCTCAGGCTCTGCTGCCATAACCTACGCCATTGAGAATATTGCCGGGGCCGGTGATGAAATCGTATCCGCCAGCACCTTATACGGCGGCACCTATAATCTGTTTTCCTACACTCTGCCTAAGCTTGGCATTAAAACCCTCTTTGTAGATCCTGATGATCCGGAAAATTTCAGAAAAGCCATCACAGAGAAAACCAAAGCCATTTATATTGAAACCATCGGAAATCCTGGCATTAATATCATCGATATTGAAGCCGTGGCAAAAGTTGCCCACGAAAATGGCCTTCCCTTGATTATCGACAATACTTTTGCCACGCCTTACCTCATCAAACCCATAGATTTTGGCGCTGATATCGTCGTTCATTCTGCCACGAAGTTTATTGGCGGTCATGGCACCTCCATCGGCGGCATCATCGTCGACTCAGGAAAGTTCGACTGGAAAGCCAGCGGAAGGTTCCCAGGCTTAACCGAGCCGGATCCCAGCTATCACGGCGTAAACTATGTAGAAGCCCTTGGTCCCTTGGCTTATATTATCAAAGCAAGGGTACAGCTTCTAAGAGATACTGGCGCTGCCATCAGCCCCTTTAACTCCTTCCAGTTTATTCAGGGTCTCGAAACCCTTTCCCTGAGAGTACAGAAACATGTGGCCAATGCCGTTACCATAGCAGAATTCCTCGAAAAGCATCCTTTAGTGGCTTGGGTAAATTATCCGGGGCTTAAATCAAGCAAATATTATGACCTGGGGCAAAAGTATTTGCCCAAGGGCGCCGGATCCATATTTACCTTTGGCATTAAAGGCGGCATCTCGGCTGGTAAGAAGTTTATCGACAGTCTGGAGATTTTCTCCCTGGTCGCTAATGTTGGGGATGCCAAATCTCTGGTCATCCACCCGGCCAGCACCACCCATTCTCAGCTTTCAGAAGCAGAGCAAAAGGCGGCCGGCGTAACACCTGAGCAAATCAGGCTCTCTATCGGCATTGAAGATGTGGAAGACCTGATCTATGATATCGACCAGGCCTTAACAAGAGCTGTCTCATAAGTGAGTTATTAGTCAGATAGCTGCTCCGGGAAAAATTTACCGATTATAGCCACCACTTCATCGCCGATTCTTTCCTGAGCTTCTATTGTGGCTCCTCCAATGTGGGGAGTCACTGATATATTGGCACAGGCGCACAGTTCCTCATTGATTGTAGGCTCCTGTTCGAAAACATCGATAGCTGCCCCGGCTACCTTCCCGGACTTCAGGGCATCGAGTAGAGCTTTTTCATTGATGACGCCTCCCCTGGCAGTATTTATGATAAATACGCCTTCTTTCATAAGGGCAAATTCTTCAGCGCCGATCAAGGATTTATCTCCTTTTGTAAATGGGACATGAATGGAAATAAAGTCTGATTCCTTGAATAAATCCTCCAGTCCGCAATAACTGTAATCCGAAAAGCCCTCCTTTGGGCCGGTTCTGTTTGTATAGATGACCTTCATTCCAAGAGCATTCGCCTTCTTTGCCGTCTCCTGGGCGATTCTGCCGGATCCAATCAATCCAAGGGTTTTTCCGGCTATTTCAATGCCCTGATACTGCTTTTTATTCCACTCACCGTTTCGCATGGTGACATTGGAGATGCCGATATGCCTTGCCATAGAAAACATATGGCCGATGACAAGTTCAGCTACCGAGGCACTGCTGGCCTTGGGCGTATTTGCCACAGTAATGCCCATCTTTCGTGCGTATTCGGCATCTATATTATCAATACCGACGCCGCCTCTTATAATCAGCTTAAGCCTGCCGGTGATCATGGCGGCATCGATGATTTCCCGGGTTATCTTTGAGGCAGATCTCACAGTCAGAACATCGACAGACTTGACCGCTTCTTTGAGCTCCTCCTTTTCAAAATGGCGCTCATCTACCTCGCAGCCCATAGCCATAAGCTTTGCCCCAGCCTTTTTTTCAATTCCGTCATTGGCAAGTATATTAACCATACTATTCCCCCCTATGCTTCAAAATTAAACTTTAACTTGGGATTTCTTGCGGCATTCACCTCGTCCGGCCTTGTCACCGCCTTTGTGATCGGAGCATTCTTAATGATTTCGGGGTTTTCTATTGCAGTTTTATAGATCTTTCGGTATGCTTCGGCAGCCTCATCCAGAACATCTATGCTTTCCGTCTCAGTTGGTTCGATCATCAATGCTTCGTGGACGATCATGGGAAAATACATCGTAGGCGGATGCATGCCACTGTCCAGAATAGATTTGGCAATATCCATGGCAGTTATCCCATGGGACTTTTTTAGCTCTTCAATACTGATGACAAACTCGTGCATGCATGGGTCCTTGTAGGCAACCTCATAAAGATCTGAAAGCCTTTTCATCAGATAATTTGCATTGAGTACAGCATTTTGAGAGGCTTCCAAAATACCTTCATGGCCAAGGGTTTCAATGTAAGCAAGGGCTCTTACCACGACAAGAAAGTTGCCATAAAAGGCTTTGAGCCTACCGATGCTTTCCGGAAGGTCGTCATCAAAACTATAGCTCGCATTTTTTGCGTAATAAGGACGGGGTAAAAATTTCGCCAGTCTTTCCTTGCAGCCAACGGGGCCGCTTCCTGGTCCACCACCGCCATGAGGCGTCGAGAAAGTCTTGTGCAGATTCAGGTGAATCACGTCAAATCCCATATCCCCAGGACGTACGATGCCCATGATCGCATTGAGATTTGCGCCATCATAGTATAAAAGCCCGCCCGCATCATGAATGATTTTAGCAATTTCTTCAATATTCTTTTCAAAAAGGCCCAAGGTATTGGGATTGGTAATCATAAGCCCTGCGGTGTCATCGCCTACGACTTGCTTTAGTTTCTCCGTATCCACATAGCCGGAACTGGTTGAAGGAACGGTGATCACCGTAAAACCAGCCATGACCGCACTGGCAGGATTCGTACCATGGGCAGAATCAGGTATTATGATTTTGTTGCGTTTTTCATCATTTCTTGATTTATGGTAAGCTTTGATCAGCAGCAAACCCGTAAATTCTCCCTGGGCTCCCGCTGCAGGCTGAAAGGTCATGTGGTCCATTCCCGTAATTTCGCAGAGCCGTTCCTCTGCAAGGCATAGCACCTCAAGACAGCCCTGAACCGTGTGTTCAGGCTGCAGTGGATGAATTCCCGAGAATCCTTCATAAGCAGCTATTTTCTCATTTACCTTTGGGTTGTATTTCATCGTGCAGGACCCCAGGGGATAGAAGCCATTATTTAGGCCATAGGTCCTGTTTGCAAGCTCTGTATAATGCCTGGCCAAATCCGTTTCCGAGATTTCAGGCAGTCTCAATGGAGTTTTTCTCCTAAATTTTTCCGGCACCGTTCCGTGAGTCAATTCGCATTTTCCCAGGATTTGGGAGCCTCTGCCTTCGCGGCTTTTTTCAAACAGCAGTTTCATTTTAGATCGCCCCCTTTAGAATACCGACCAGTTCGTCAATTTCAGCCTTAGTATTTACCTCGGTGACGCACCAAAGGATGCCGCCATTTTCTTCTTCTTTAAGCGGATAGCCCCCTAAGATGCCTCTTTCCTCAAGCCTCGACATGAGATCTTCATAAGGGAGTGGGCATTTTGTCACAAACTCATTGAAGAAGTCGCCTTTATATTCGAGTTCAAATCCAGCTATCTTAGAAATCTCCGAAGCCGCATATTGGGCTTTGGCCATGCAGTGATCGGCTACCTCAGCTATGCCTTTCGGCCCCATAGCAGCCATATAGGCGGAAGCCGTCAGAGCGCATAGTGCTTGGTTGGAGCAGATGCTGCTGGACGCCTTTTCTCTTCTGATGTGCTGCTCTCTCGCCTGAAGTGTCAGCACGAAGGCTCTTTTCCCGTTTGTATCCACCGTCTCTCCCACAATTCTTCCCGGAAGTTTTCTTGTCATGGATTCCCTGCAGGCCATGAACCCCAGATAGGGACCTCCGAAGGCGAGCTTCATGCCAAGGGGCTGCCCTTCTCCGACGGCGATATCCGCATCCCATTCGCGGGGAGTCTTTAGGATTGCAAGGGAAATCGGGTTGACGCCCATAATATATTTAGCAGAAGCTTTATGGGTTATTTCTCCTATTTTAGCAGCATCCTCCAACAGCCCATAATAATTCGGCTGCTGAACATAGACGCAGGCAACACTATCGTCAAGAGACAGCGCAAGCACATCTATATTCGTCAATCCCTCTTTTTTGGGGATGATGACCACTTCCATACCCGATGCTTCGCAGTAGGTTTTGACCACCTGAATCGTCTGGGGATGAACTGCCGCCGATATAACCACCTTGTTTTTACCCCGGTCCCTGCACATCAGGGCCGCCTCGGCAGCTGCTGTTGCACCATCATAAACTGAAGCATTAGAAACATCCATTCCGGTCAATTCACAAATCATAGTCTGATATTCAAAAATAGACTGCAGCAAACCCTGACTTATTTCTGCCTGGTAAGGGGTATAAGCCGTCACAAATTCTTCTTTGGCAGCGATATGCTTTACCACAGAAGGTATGTAGTGATTGTAGGCGCCCGCTCCTCTGAATAGGGTTTTAAAGACGGTATTTTTTGCTGCTAGGGCTTCCATTTTACTGCAGACATCCATTTCCGAAAGTCCACTCGGAATGCCGAGGGGCCTGTTAAGTTTGACCTTCTCCGGAATGTGGGTGAAAAGATCATCCATGGTTTTCTTTCCGATAAACGCCAGCATTTTTTGCCTTTCAGCGGCTGAAGACGGCACATAAGTCCCCATTGTTATACCTCTTTCTCTACCAATTCTTCGTAGTCTTCTGCTGACAGCAACTCCTGCATTTCGGTGATATCGCTGATCTCTGCGATCCAGGAGTCATAAGGCGCATTATTTAGAAGTTCCGGTGAATCCTGCACCTCCGTGTTTACTTTTGAGATAATGCCGGCCATTGGGCTGAAAATGTCGGAAACAGCTTTTACAGACTCTACGTCGGCAATGTTGTCCCCGATGCCAATTTTGAGACCCTCGCTTTGGATGTTGACAAATACTACGTTTCCCAAATTATGCTGCGCGAAATCCGTAATGCCTATGATAGCCGTATTTTTGTCGATTTGTCTCACCCATTCATGATCCTTGGTGTACTTGAGTTCTTTTGGAATGTTCATGTTAATTTCCTCCTTGGTTTTTTTTATAAAACGGCAGTTTGACAATCTCTGCAGAAATCATTCTGCCCCTAACATCTATTTGAAGAACTGTGCCTAATGCGCTATGGGAAACATCTATAATAGCCATGGCAATGGCATAATTGAGATAGGGCGCATAGGTCCCCGATGTGGTGATGCCGATTTCCGCATCATTAAAATAGACCTTGGCTCCTTCTCTTACGATACCCCGATCGATCACCTTAAGGCCGATCCGTTTTTTGCTTACAGATATTTTTCTGGCTATGGCACTTTTACCGATAAAGCCTTGCTTGTCCATCTTTACAAATGGCCCCAGGTCCGACTCCAGTGGTGTAAACTCGTCGTTCATCTCATGGCCATAAAGAGGCATGGCCGCCTCAAGCCGAAGGGTATCCCGGGCCCCAAGTCCTGCGGGGATCAGTCCGAATTCTTCTCCTGCTTCAAGAAGGCTATCCCAGAGCTTCGGCGCATCAGCGGGTTTGCAGTAAATCTCAAAGCCATCCTCTCCCGTATATCCGGTTCTGGAGACTATGCACTCAAAGCCGGCCACATTGGCTTTTGGAATAAAGCTGTAATATTTTGTAGGAATCTGCTGTTCTACCATAAGTTTTTTTAGAATATCCAAAGACCTCGGTCCCTGAAGGGCTATCTGTGCGAAGTCATCGGACACATCTGAAAACTCGACGTCTCCAAAAATATTCTGTTTTATCCAGCTTACATCTTTGTTTCTATTGGAAGCGTTGATTACAAGCATATAGTCCTCTTCTCCACTTTTATAGACCAGCAGGTCATCGACGATGCCTCCTTCAAAATTACACATCGGACTATAGCGGACCTGACCATCAATCATAGTCTGAAAGTCATTCGTAAGCAGATATTGGAGATTCGCAAGGGCGTCCTTTCCTTTTAATATGACCTCTCCCATATGGGAAACATCAAAGAGTCCCGCTTTGGTGCGCACTGCATTATGCTCCGCAATAACCCCGGTCTCATATTGTACCGGTAGCAGATAACCGGCAAAGGCGACTATTTTGCCTCCGCACACGACATGATTCTGATACAAGGGTGTTTTTAATTCCATGACTATGCCTCCTTATTTCTTAGCTTTAATCACATACCTGCGTGGTATGAACTTCTCACCAAGGGCCCGGACATGACATTTTTAAAGCCCATTGATAAGGCGATTTCACGATATTTCTTAAACAGATCCGGATGGATATAGGCAATGATCGGATAATGATCCTTAGATGGCGCCAGGTATTGGCCCATGGTCAGAAAATCACACCCGACCTTTCTCAGGTCCCCGAGAACCTCTAAAACCTCTTCAAATTCTTCGCCAAAACCCAGCATGATACCTGATTTTGTGATAATAGCGGAATCTTTGCTCCTGACCTTTTTTAGGAGCTCCAAAGAGCGCTCATAGCCAGCCATGGGTCTTACCCCAGAGTATAACCTGGGAACGGTCTCGATATTGTGGTTGATAATATCCGGACCGGCGCAGATTACTGTATTAAGGGATTCCGTATTCCCTTTAAAGTCCGGAATCAGTACCTCTATGGTCATATCTGGATTTATTTTCCTTGCCGCAAGGATAACCTGGGCGAAATGCCCTGCGCCGCCATCAGCCAGATCGTCTCTGGTGACAGAAGTGACGACTAAATGTTTAATGCCCAACGCTTTTGCCGCCTCAGCGACTTTTGAAGGTTCCTGCGAATCTAAAGGCGTGGGCGACCCTTTGGTCACAACGCAAAAGCTGCAATTTCTTGTGCAGACATTTCCAAGAATCATAAAGGTTGCCGTCTTTCGGTTAAAACACTCCATCCGGTTAGGGCAGTTGGCCTCTTCACAAACCGTATTCAGATCAAATCTGCGGAGTACCTTTTTCACCTCTCCGGAAATTTCGCCGCCTTCTATTTTAATTTTCAGCCATTCCGGCTTTCTCAGATACATATCCCTGCTCCTCTTTCAATGAGTTAAAAAGACCAAATTAGTTAAAAAGACCATAATTTTAGTTAAAAAGACCAAAAATCAGGTCATCCAGCGTAATGGCGGAAAGATACCTTCCCACATCGCAATCCTTCAGGGTTTTTCGCACATCTTCCTCCGAATACCTGATTCCCTTGAGCTTGCTTTCCAGCTCGGAGGTCTCCAGTTCACCGAAGAAATCGCCAAACAATTTTATATCTTTAATGACGCCTTTTTCAATATTCAGGTTAAACTCTACTATGCCGCCGTCGAATTTTTTTGTATTGGAAAAAGAATACTTTGGGAAATGGCCAAAATTCCATTCCCAGCTTGCATATTTTTCCGTTGCTATCTTATCGATCCTTACCAGGTCATTTTGGGAAAAACTATAAACCTCAGTGATGTCGTAAGACTCCATGACCTTCCGCTTTAAGAAGTCTTTAAATTCAAGGACGGTCATCGGAGATTTTAGGTGGCTTCCTATGTTAGTCACGCGGCTGAAAACAGACTTGACGCTTTTATACTGAAATTTGATGGGATCAGGTTTAAGCGCCGCTGACAGATTCGTCAGATTGCCTGAAAACAGCAGAGTTCCATGGTGAAGCAGTCTGTTTTTATAAAGATATTGGGCATTGCCCGAGAATTTTTTGCCTTCGATGGTGATATCATTACGGCCTGAAAATTTGGCTTCTATTTCCAGCTTCTTTAAGACTTCTATGATGGGCGCCGCGAATTTTTTGAAATTGATGACTGCATCATTCTCCTTGTTCGTAATAAAGGTAAAGTTAATGTTGCCCATATCATTAAAAACAGAACCTCCGCCAGTGATCCTTCTCGTTATTTTGATGGCGTTTTCTTTCACATACTCCATATCGATTTCCGAATAGGCATTCTGATTTTTCCCGATCAATACACAATGCTCACTTTGCCAAAGCATGAAGAACTCATCCTGTGAATTTTTAAGCAGGTATTCTTCGATGGCATGATTGACGCAGGGATCTGTGCTTTTTGACTCTATATAGAACATACTATCTCCTCCTGAATACAAAAAAGCAGAAAGCATTAATGCCTTCTGCTCTGTTATGAACCTGAGAGATTCTTTCAATCACTTGAAATTGCCCCGTCGGTGCTTGCGCTTTCCAGAGTTTTGTCCAATCACGGTCCATTTACCTGAGATCATCGCTGATAGTATGGCTACCTATCAGTTTATTCCTTCGGCGCTGCTTTTAGCAGACTCTCCCGCAATCTTCATCCAAATGATTTATTCATTTGGCTAATAATACCATACACTTCTTCGGTATGCAAGGCCCAGTCGTGTTTCCATCCTTGAATATCGGGTAAAAAAAATATATGATATAATTCAGAGATTAAATTTTTATACTGCTTATAGAATGAAATTTACCCTGTAGATTTCTAAAGGACATAGGAGGTTTGCCATGTCGAAAAGTTCATTGATCTGCGAAATGCTGGATAAAAAAGTCTGGGCTGTGGTAGGCGCAACGCCTAATTGTGAGAAGACGGCCAATCACATATTCAATATGCTGCTTAGGCAGGGTTATGACGTCTATGCCGTCAATCCGAATTATGACGAAATGGAGCCGGGGATCCCCTGCTATCATTCCATCGAAGAACTGCCCAAAGTCCCCGAGGTCATCGACTTCGTTATTCCGCCAGCCGTTACCCTTGCTACGCTTCAGAAAATTGACCCCTGCGTCATCAAAAACCTCTGGTTTCAGCCCGGAACCTTCAACCCGGAAGTACTGAAATTCGCCGAGGAAAAAGGCTTCGACTTTATCGGAGATGGCTCCTGCGTCATGGTTGAACTGAGGGCATAAAATCCGCTGCCATTTGCTCCCGAATCCACTTATAGGTCTTCCTAATGCCTTCTTGAAGCGGCCTCTCCGGCTTCCAATCCAGCTTTTCATAAATCAGACGGTTATCTGATTTTCTGCCGCGAACGCCCTGGGGCCCTTCAATACAATTGACATTAAGTGCTTTGCCGGATTCTGCGATGATCATCTGTGCCAGATCGTAAATCGTGATTAACTCTTCAGATCCTATATTGACCGGTTCTGAAAAATCAGAGTCCATCAATCTGAGGACCCCATCGATGCATTCATCTATATAGAGAAATGTGCGGCTCTGTTTTCCATCGCCCCAGATATCGATGCTTCCGCCGTTTTCGGCGGCTGCAGTTTTTCTGCATAATGCCGCCGGGGCTTTTTCTTTGCCACCCCGCCATGTCCCAAGGGGACCGAATATATTGTGGAATCTTGCAATACGTACATCCAGGTTGTAATTCCGCTGATAGGCTTTATATAAGCGTTCACTAAAGAGTTTTTCCCACCCATATTCGCTATCCGGTTCTGCCGGATAGGCTGAAAGTTCATTACAAATCGGATTATCCGGATCCTCCTGGTTATATTTCGGATAGATGCAGGCAGAAGATGAGTAAAATATTTTTGTTACCTTTTTACTTCTGCAGGCTTCAAGCATATTCAAATTAATCATGGCAGAATTATGCATGATATTAGCATCGTTGTCCCCGGTAAAAACATATCCGGCTCCGCCCATATCAGCCGCCAGCTGATAGAGTTCGTCAAATTCATTTTCTGCGATCCTCATGCAAAATTCCGGATCACGAAGATCGCCAATCACGAAATTATCGGCATCGGTATGTTCAAATTCTGGCCATTTCAGGTCAACGCCCGTTACCCAATACCCCAATGATTTCAGTCGCTTAACCAGATGATGTCCAATAAATCCTCCTGCTCCGGTTACCAGAGCTCTCTTGCTGTAGCTGTTTTCCATTTTTCAGACCTCCAATATGTCGTGAAATAGAATCTCCAAAGTTTTTTTATTTGATTATATCCTTTCGGAAGACTCATTTCAATTCAAAGCGCAAACTCCGAGTTCCAGCGCATCTTTGCCTATTGACAAAAGAACATACGTTCGTTATTATAGAGTTACTCCCAGAATGCGAGGTAACTCTTATGTCCATTATTATGCATATCGACGCCAACTCGGCTTATTTAAGCTGGGAGGCGGTTCATAGATTAAAAACCCGCGGCGGTGTGGACCTTCGCGAAGTTCCCAGCGTTATCGCCGGCGATCCCGCCAAGCGTCACGGCATAATCCTGGCCAAATCCATCCCGGCCAAAAAAGTCGGGATCAAAACCGGCGAGAGCCTCATGGAGGCCAGGAATAAATGTCCGGGGCTCGTTGTGTTGGGTCCGAATTATGATTTGTATTTAGCCTGCAGCGACGCCATGTATCGGATCTTAAGCAGTTATTCTCCCCTTATACAGCGCTATTCTGTAGACGAGTGTTTTTTGGATTACACCGCTTCTCAAAAGCGCTATGGGGATCCGGTCTCTGTTGCCTATGATATAAAAGAACGCATTAAAAGAGAATTGGGTTTTACAGTCAACATCGGAGTCTCTACGAATAAGCTGCTGGCCAAGATGGGCTCTGAACTTGAGAAGCCGGACCGGGTACATACCCTCTGGCCTGAGGAGATTGCATCAAAAATGTGGCCCCTTCCTGTTTCCGAGCTTTTTATGGTAGGCCGGGCTACGGCCAAAAAACTCAGAGACCGCAATATACTGACTATCGGCGATCTGGCCAGGCAGGACCCAAGTCATATTAAAGTGTATTTAAAAAACCCCGGTCTTTTAGTTTGGGGGTATGCCAATGGCATAGATATTTCCCCGGTAATACTTAATGATGATATCGTTCAAAAGGGCATCGGCAACAGCACCACCCTATCCTTTGACGTCACGAGCAGAAAGGAGGCCCTAATGGTGCTTCTGGCTCTGACCGAGAGAGTCTGCGCCCGGCTTCGCAAATATGGGAGAGTCTGTTCCCTGGTTTCCGTATCTATCAGAACCAGTGCTTTCAGCGGCGGCTCCCATCAGATTCAGCTTCAGAGCTATACGAATACCACCTCGGATATCTACCGTTACGTTGTGAGACTTTTCGATGAGATGTGGCGGGGAGAACCCATCCGGCTCCTGGGCGTCCAGATTTCCAATTTCACAAAGGATAGCCTGGTCCAGCTCTCCATTTTCGACATGAAGAACAGAGACAGCGAGGAGAGGATCGATCAGGCCGTGGATAAAGTCAGAGCCCGCTATGGCGACAGCGCTATCATGCGTGGCTGCTTTGCCAACAGCCCTATAAAACCCCTGCAGGGCGGCGTCAACGAAGGCGATTATATTGGAATGGGTGGCTACAGGTGAAAATTATCGGAGACGGCATAGATGCCATCGTCAAGTTTAAGGGCAAAAATAAGCCTGAACCTATTAAATTCAGCATTGCTGATTCGGATGGTGCCGGAAGAGTGATTAAGGTCGACAAGGTTATTTGCGTAGAAGAGGATAATTCTGCGGGCATCAAGTCTTATGTGTACAGATGCCAAAGCCAGATTGAGGGCGAGCTTAAGCTTTATGAACTGAAATACTACATCCAGGATTGCCGCTGGGTTCTGTATAAAATATAATGAATGTGTGAGGCGCTTAATAATCTGATTCAAGAGAGGGGATGCATGGAGGATGTGCGGAAGATATCAGTTTGACAATGAAGTCAATATCGCTGAGCTTGAGAAGATCATTTCACAGCTCAATAAGGACTATTATGGCACCCAGAAGCTGTCTGCCATGAAAACCGGCGAAGTATTTCCAACTGATCTGGCTCCTGTTATAGTCGATGAAAACGGCGTGGAGAAACCTGTTCTGATGAACTGGGGCTTTCCCAAGTGGGATTCCCATGGCGTAATCATTAATGCAAGGTCCGAGACAGCCGAAGATAAGCCAATGTTTCAGACGGCTTTTCATAAACACAGATGTCTGATCCCCGCCACCGGTTTTTTTGAATGGCAGCATAAGGAAAGCCCGCCACATAAAGCGAAATATCTGATAAAATCCGAGGATTATCCGATGCTCTATATGGCAGGCTTATACGATTTTTTCAAAGATTTGAACGGGCTGCTGATCCCATCCTTTGTCATCCTTACGACCGCAGCCAATCCGTCTATGTCAGGTATTCACGACAGAATGCCTCTGATTCTCTCGGGCGGCGACAGATTGTCCTGGCTTCAGGACCGGGAAGCGTCGCAGGCACTGCTGCGACGACCCTGCGATGCCAATCTTCTACTGCGCTTGGCGTGACGGAGGCGCTTGGCCTGATAGGCCCGCCAATTTGCAATAACTTTGTATGGCGTTATTCATAAATTCCGCCAGGCCTTCCTGCCGCTTGTCGATGTTTGTCTTGAATCGTTCATCGCTTATGTACATGCTGCCCAAGCCGGCTAGCATATCATCGCTGCAGCTATAATAATATGTCGAGATGTGTGTTTGCCATGCGATTGCCAGCTGCCTTGCTTCAGAAGATTCCGGGCCTTTTCCCATGACGGCTATGAAGCCCGCGTAAATTTCCTCCGCCTCTTTCGTAATCTTTTCCCAATCCTCTTTTGTGTAGCTGCCGGTTTTTCTTACGCTTTCTTTATAGGCATCCGTATCTCCCCATCTTTGGTTAGCTTCTTCCTGATACTTGGCTTTTGCCTCTTTAATATCTGTCATGTCGAATTCCTTAAAGCTCATGACTTTTCCTCCTTTTATGGATTTCTCGATAAGTCGAATCAGCCCCTCGTAGCGACGGACTTTCATGGTTAATAGTTGTTTTTGTTGGGTTAGGGCCTTTTGGGCATCAAAGTCCTTTTTTCCTGATCATAAAACCTGTATCCGGCTTCCGACAGAGATGCCGGCTTCAGAAGTCCCAGCTGATCATAGTAATGTTATAGTCAAGCTTTTTAAAATAGCGTTATAAAACGATTATCGTAATCCCTTCGTTTCCGTTTCTGTAGTCCGAATCCTGCTTAAGTTCAGGATAAAGGCGGGCGAGTCTGACGCCGGCGTCCCGCTGAGCGCAGAAATCGCCGCCCACCGCATAGTCTCTGATGAAGCCCTGGGCTTTTCGCTCGGCCAGGAAGGCAGGCAAAGCCTGCCTGATGGCGCCTCCGGCCCCGGAGGAGCCATAGCCGTGGATGATTTTTATGCATTTGACGCCACGGCGCCTGGCCGCCGGCACCGCGCTGAGTATTCTGCTCTTTGCCTGGTCAACGGTGGGATAATCTCTTTCCAGATTTATATAATCCATATTCATTTTCTTCACAGAAGAGCCTTAGCTCTACCCCTTCAGTCCGGTTTCTTCGTTGCGCAGGGAACCCCGGTCATACACTTGGCACAGACATCGGCAAAACCGATTTCCTTGTATTCCTCTGCGTTTTCATAAGTAACTGCCATGCATTTCCTATTATCATAATAATCCGGGACATCCAGAGCTGAGACCGGGCACTTTACAAGGCATAGTCCGCAGCTGCCATCCCTCTTATAAAGACAGTATTCCTCTTCAGGTCTTGGAGTCGGCTTGATGTAGGCATCGGTGATCAAGGTTCCAATGCGCCCGCAGACGCCCTTTTCCGTAATCAGCCCCCTATTGATGCCAAAAGTTCCCAGGCCCGCTATATATGCGGCATGGCGATGGGACCAGTCGCACTTCATAGTCTCGGGATCCCAGCTTCTATGATTTGCTGTGACAGAAAGCTGCCAACCATCCAGTTCAAATAGCTTTTGCAGTCCGTTATTTATACCATTAATAAGGTCTATGGTTTCAAAATAACCAAATACCCAGGCCTTGGAAGAAAAGTAGCCGGGTATATTGGAATCTGCTATATTTTTAGACAGAGGAATAAAATAGCTGATTACCGTTCTCCCGTCAGCCATGATATCCTGAGGCAGTTTATGGTATTCTCCAATGACTGTCTTTAATCCAATAAAAAGCGGATCCGCAGCATCTGCATAGGCAAATACCGGCTCTTCCCAGCGGGATTTTATTTCAGGCTTTTCATTATAACATCTCACAAATTCCACTATAAATGCTTCCAATTTCTCTTTCATCGGTTCTCCCCCTTAAAATGCATATCTATATGTATTGATTCTAACATTTTTTGAGAATAGAATAAAGAATATAGGGTAAATATACAGTATTCTTAGCAGGCTTATAAAAGCAACGCTAACATCATTAATATGCACAACCTAAAAAAGGAGGAAATACGATGAGTTTTTTTAAACATGAGCATACTATTAAAGCCAAGGACGAAGCATCCGACTACCAGGTTCGGCTTATGCAGGAGGACGGTTCGCCCGGACCCCTTACCAAAATCGAACGGCTAAATCTGACAAATGAAGAATGGCAAAAAAGACTTACCCCGGATGAATTTAAGGTACTTAGAGCCCAGGGAACGGAACCTGCATTTTGCGGTCTTTTGACCGATGAGAAAGAAAACGGCGTTTATTTCTGCGTCGGCTGTGGTCTGCCGCTTTTCAGTTCAGAGGCCAAATTCCATTCAGGTACAGGCTGGCCCAGCTTTTTTAGTCCCTTTGCCCCGGAAAATATTATCGAGAAATCCGATATCAGCTTTGGCATGGTCCGTACCGAAATCCTCTGCACACGCTGCGGCAGTCACCTTGGTCATGTATTCACAGATGGTCCAAAACCAACAGGGCTGCGTTACTGTCTTAACTCCCTGGCTCTTAAGTTTATGCCAAGTGTCAAAACCCAGCAAGCGACTTTTGCTGCAGGCTGTTTCTGGGGCGTTGAAAGCGATTTTCGTAAAATCCCGGGTGTTTTGGATGTCCTCTCCGGCTACACCGGCGGCCATACGGATAATCCAAATTATAAGGAAGTCTGCACCGATAAAACCGGTCATGCGGAAGCAGTTCTCGTTACCTTCGACCCGGTTAAAGTCTCCTTTGAACAGCTTCTGTCTGCCTTTTGGCTGCTCCATGATCCAACCCAGTTCAATCGTCAGGGGCCTGACTATGGTTCCCAGTACCGCTCGGCGATTTTTACCCATACCGAGGATCAGAAAGCACTGGCAGAAAAATCACGGGAAGCTATGAATGCATCCGGCCATTATAAAAAACCCATCGTTACCGAGATAACACCCGCCAGCCACTTTTGGCCTGCAGAAGATTACCATCAGCGCTATAATGAGAAACATGGCGGCGGTAGCTGTCATATTTAAAACTCGCTTAGCAGTCATTAAAAGAGAGAGGCGTCTTATGAGAGTTTTGATCTTATTTTATTCCATGTATGGGCATATTTATCAGATGGCCGAGGCCGCAGCGATTGGCGCCAGAGAAGTCCCGGGAACTGAGGTCCTGCTTCGCAGAGTTCCTGAAACTCTTTCCGAAGATATCCTGGAAAAGATGGGCGCACAGGAGGCTCAGCAGACATTTTCCCACATACCCGTCTGTACCCTGGATGAACTGGCCGTGGCGGATGCAGTCTTATTTGGAACCCCCACCCGCTTCGGCAATATGGCTGGTCAGATGCGCCAATTTTTGGATTCTACAGGCGGGCTCTGGGTGAAAGGTGCTCTTGCAGGAAAGGTCGGCAGTGTATTTACAAGCTCAAGTACCCAGCATGGCGGTCAGGAATCAACCATTCTGGGATTTCACATCACGCTTTTGCACCATGGTATGGTGATCGCCGGTCTTCCTCACACTTTCAAGGGACAATCTAACATCGATGAAGTAACCGGCTGTTCTCCCTACGGCGCCTCTACCATTGCCGGAGGAGGCCACGGCCAGCGTCAGCCCAGCGAAAACGAACTTGCCGGAGCCAGACACCAGGGCCGCTACGTTGCGGAGCTTGCCGCAAAGCTCACCAAATAAAGGGGTGCTTTTGCACCCCTTTATCATCAATTCTATAGCCTCATCCAATTGTCACTCTATTTTTCCCGGATTGTTTGCTTTTATACATCAGATCATCCGCTCTTTTAATTATGCTTTCAGGGTTGTCCTCCGGCAATGCCAGGGTAACTCCTATTGAAACCGTGACATGAATTTCTTCACTACCGTTTCTAATCCTAGACTGTTCAACAAGAACTCTCATCTTTTCTGTCACAGATTGAATGCCTGCAGTATCCACGCTTGAGAATACGGCGACAAACTCCTCGCCGCCCCAGCGGCCCACTACATCCTGCCTACGAAGATTCGCTTCGAAGGTTTTAGCCACCATTTTAAGGACTTCATCTCCCGCATCATGGCCGTAGATGTCGTTGACACCTTTAAAGTTATCGATGTCCATGAAGGCAACGCCAAAAGATGTCCCCAGTTCATCGTACTCAATTTTCTTTGCTTCCAGCACTGCCTTGATATATCTCCTGCTTGATATTCCAGTTAAAGCATCCTCAGTGGCTTCTTTTTTATATTGTTCAAGACTGTTCAAAATCTGAACTTTATTTTTGTCGTCGACAAAGATCTCCGCCGCGCCTATTATCTCACCGTTGTCATCATACATCGGCAGTGTCTTGATTGCTACCGGAACGCGATAACCCTTTTTATGCTGCAGAAATACCCTCGCTTCCCTTATAACTCCGTCACCTATAGTCCCATGTAGTGGGCAACCTATGAGACACAGCTGATTTCCTTGATCATCCACATGGTTTAGAATGTTTTCATAGCATTTCCTCCCGACCACTTCATCCGCCGTGAATCCTGTAATCTTTTCTGCTCCCTTATTCCAGGACGTGATCGTTCTTTCAGTATCGACAAAATAAATCCCTTCATAAAGAAATTCCAGCATTTTTTTATAGTCTTTATCAATTACGCGTATTGTCATTATTATAATCCCCTTTAATAAATTTTTAGAAAAGTCTTTAAATATGGATCGTACCGGCCCTTATACCTACGATGATTGTATTATACAATATTATTTACAGATTATGTCGCTTTTTCCTTTGACAATTGCTATAATTACCTGTAATTATATTTGATTTTGAATTAGAGCGAATCATTATGCTTCAGGCGAAATAGAATAGAGGCCCGTGTAGATTAGATTGTTATTTGAGTATATAATATTTATGATAAATATTATAAGACTGGGGGGCGCATAGGGTGTTAAGGGATTCAAATCTTAATGTTAATGAAAAGGATGATTTTATCAGCAGCTTTTTTACCACCGGGCTTGCTCAAATTAGGATCGTATCAATCGTTTTTATTTTTCTGTTTCTGGCGGATGGTTTGCTTAGCGCGAAGCCAATGCAGAATGAATCTATATTTTTCGCAGTTCGCTACTACACACTCATTCCCATTATGGCACTCGTCATTGGGCTAAGTTTCACCAAGTTTTTCGTCCGGATCAGTCAGCCGATCATGCTTTTCGCCTTTATAATTTCAGGTTGCGGCGTAGCTACACTTCTGATTTTAGATCCTACTGATCAGGTACTGCTTGGTCTTTTAATTCTTGTTGAGCTTGCAGGGTTTCTATTCATTCGGCTCAAGTTTCAAAACGCAGTTATTGGTGGCATTGCCATTTTTGTATTCTATATATTTGGAATTTTCGAATTTACGAAATTGGCTCCGTTGTATGTTCTCCCAATGTTCATTCTTTTAACAGGTGCTATCATCATTGGTTCTTTCGGTAATTATTTTATAAATAGCTCTGAACTAAGAAACTATCTCATGAAGAAGCAATATTTGACCGATAAAAAGCGTCAGGAAAAAATAATGTCCGAAAAGGTTAAAGAGATATCAGACTCCCAGACCGTAACTATATTTGCCCTTGCAAAGCTTTCAGAATCAAGGGATAAGGATACAGGGAATCATATCGAAAGAGTTGGGAAGTATTGTCTGCTACTGGCCTCTAAAATAGAAAACAAAGAATATGAGAAAAGAAATTTAACCAAAGAGGATTTCATAAGCAGGATAGAGCTCGCCAGTGCACTGCATGATATCGGCAAGGTTGGTATCGGAGATTCCATATTGATAAAACCCGGGAAGCTGAATGCCGAAGAGTTTCAAATCATGACCTGCCATACGCTGATTGGCAGCAATACACTTGATGAAGTGCGTAAAAAGTATCCAAACAACTCATTTATCAATATGGGCATCGAGATTACAAGGTGTCATCACGAAAGGTTCGATGGCACTGGTTATCCCCATGGCTTAGTTGGAGAACAAATACCGCTTTCTGCCAGAATAGTAGCCATTGCAGATGTTTATGACGCCTTAATCAGTACAAGACCTTATAAGGATCCATACCCTCACGAGCGGGCTATGGATATCATTGTCAATCTCTCCGGCTATCAATTCGATCCGATGCTGATTCGGATATTTGAAAAGTGCAATAAAGAAATTAAAAGTATCGCCTATGGCCACCAGCACTCATTTCGGATTTTAGAAGATGACTTGGAGTGATTTACCAGATCTTTCCCAAAACCTTTTCAACAAATACCTTTGCGATCTTGGGATCAAATTGAGTTCCCGCGCACCTTCTTATTTCATCAGCAGCTTCGGTCTCGCTTAATAAGCTTCCGTAGGCACGCTCGCCAGTCATGGCATCAAAAGCATCAGCAACTGATATAATCCTTGCCTGCATTGATATTTGATCATTTTTCAAGCCTTTGGGATATCCGGTTCCATCCCATTTTTCCTGATGCTGCAGAACATATTCTGCGATCTCTGAAAATTCATTCACTGAGCTTAAGATTCTATAGCCAATTTCCGAATGCTTCTTAATCTCTTCCCACTCACTCTCATCCAGCTTTCCAGCTTTGTTGAGTATATTGTCACTGATCCCTATTTTGCCAATATCATGCATAAGGCCGGCTATTCTAATTTGATTGACGTCATCCCAACTATACCCCAAATGTTTCGCGAGTAATTCGCATAAATCCCCGACTCTTTTGGAATGATTCATCTCCCTGTTGTTTTTTTCATAAAGCGTGCCCATTATGAGATTGATAGTCTGGCTTCTCATACTTGCGCTTTCATA
This sequence comes from Peptostreptococcales bacterium, assembly GCA_038248565.1. Taxonomy (GTDB): domain Bacteria; phylum Bacillota; class Clostridia; order Peptostreptococcales; family Anaerovoracaceae; genus JBBRXH01. The sequence goes on from JBBRXH010000001.1 coordinate 26,392, forward strand.
AAGCTTGTGCCGATACATATGGTCTTCGGCCAGTTTTAGAAGCTCCCGAATATCTTGAGCTTCACTTTTCTTTGTTTCATAGCCAAAGGAAATAGAAAGGGCAATATTGCCTACCCTATACTCTAATAAATTGCTTTGAATGCGGTTTATGAGATTCTCCGCTTCCGTTGAATCTGTTTTAGGAAGTATTATAACAAACTCATCCCCGCCAAGTCTGGCAACGATATCGTCTGACCTGCATCCATCGGATATTGCCTTAGCTGCTTTCCTTAATAATTCATCGCCTACATCGTGTCCGAAAGAATCATTGATAAGCTTCAGTCCATTGACATCGGCCATGACAATAGTGATTGGCATATTTCTTGGTGTATCATATCTGCTGAGTTCTTCTTCAAAGAACCTTCGGTTATAAAGCCCGGTGAGATAATCGTGGTAGCTCAAATGTTTTATCGCTTCGATTTTCTCAAGTCTCTCCGTACAATCTTTGAAAACTATTACGACGCCCGCGTTTTCTCCATTCTCCTGAACAATCGGCGCTGCACTGTCTTCAATGGGGCGCCTTATTCCATTTTTCGAGACCAGTATGGTATGGTTTTCAAGTTCCTGTATTTTGCCGCTTCGAATTACTTTTTCGGCGATATTTTGGCTCTTTTCTCCGGTAACTTCGTTAACGACATTAAATACTTCCTCTATAGATTTCCCCTTCGCTTCTTCCTCTACCCAACCTGTTAGGTTTTCCGCAGCAGGGTTAATCAATAATATTGCTCCATTTTTATCACAGGAGATGACTCCGTCGCCAACCGACATTAAGGTGGCTTCCAGTAATTTTGTTTTGTTATGTAGATTAAGCTCTAGTTGCTTGCGCTCTGTTATATTTCTGGCAATTCCGAACAATCCGATCAGTTCATTGTCTTTATTGAATACCGGGCCTTTAGTGCTTAAGAAAGAAGTGGTATTGCCGGAAGCGTCGGTTACTGCCTCTTCATAGGTCATCGTCTCCCTTGCCTCCAGCACCTTTTGGTCTCCAGCCATCACCGCCTTCGCTTCATGCGCTGGAAATAATGCCATATCGTCTTTATCAAGGACTTCCTCTGCCGTTTTACCAACGACTTTTTCAGCGCCCTTATTGAACAGCAAATACTTTCCCGAGGTATCTTTGATATAAATGGCATCTGTTGTGTTGTCAAGCAAAGACTTCATCAGCTCTCTATTCTGGGCAAGTTCAATTTCTAATTGCTGTTGGATGGTTATATCCTTTAAGATGCAGTGTGTTTGCTTGAATTCGCCGCCTTCGTTATAGCCGATCTTTCCATCGAAAGCAATAAATAGTTTCTCTCCATTTTTATGAACCATCTCGAATTCGCTGTGGATATGCCCTTGCGCTTTGAATAGTGGAAAGCGTTTTCTGAATCCATCCTGATATAAAGGGGAGAGGAAATCTCCAAACCACTTTCCGATAACCTCATCTCGGTCATAGCCCAGCATAGTAAGCCACTGCTGATTCACATCAATGAAACACCCATCAATATCCAGGGATTGATAGCCAAGAGGTGCTTTATCAAAGAGCATTCTAAATTTTTCTTCACTTTGAATGAGCATTTTTTCAGCTTCTACGCGCTCCGTTATATCCTGAAATGATCCCTGAATATATTTTACAATACCATCTTCCCCTATAGGATTTCCTATAGACTGAACCCAGCGGCTGTTTCCTAAGGCTGTTATAACTTCCCATACCTGATTATAGGATTCCCCAAATCTAATGGCTCTATCGATTCCTTCCAAAGCCATTGCTCTATAGGGCGGCGCTATGAAATCAATCCCTTCAGGAACCTTTGGTTCGCCATGCGTCGTATCAATCTCAAGTATTCGGAAGGTTTCCTCAGTCCATGTCTGATCAAAGGTCTGTGTATTGAATTGAAATCCTCCTATTTTTCCAGCCATTTCTGTCTGTTTGAGTAAATTCTGATTTTTTAACAAATCAGCCTCAAGCTGTTTTTTATCTGAAATATCGGTATGAGTCCCACTGGTCATTAATGGCTTTCCATCAGGTGTCCAGGTGTTTACCCTTCCTCTTCCATTAATCCATACCCAGTGCCCATCCTTATGCTTCATTCTAAATTCAATATCGTACTGCTCTTTTATATTTTCAAACAACTGATCGATATCTATTTGAACTCTGATCATATCCTCAGGGTGGCTGTTTTTTCTCCAGGTGTCTATACTAAGCGGAGAGAGCTCTTCTATGGTGTAACCTATCATTTCCGCCCAGCGTTCATTGATTACCTCTTCGCCGGTTTGGGCATTGAGCTCCCATGTCCCCACGTTAGCTCCCGCAATTACATTTTTGTATCTATTTTCAATCTTTTCAAGTTCTAATAATCGGATCTTTTCTTCGCTGATATCTGTGAACCATGTAACGAAATAGCAACTTTCGGGAGAATAGGCTTTTATTTTATAGTATCTATTCAGGGTCTCTGAATACTGTATGAATTCTTTCTCCTGTCCCCCTAATGCTACATCGCCATAGAAGCTGATCCAGTCAAACTCATCTTTCCTGATATTTGGTATTACATCTGTAATTCTTTTACCTACAATCTCATTCCCTTTAAGCCCTGTAAATAGTTCAAAGGCTTCATTGACCTCTAAGTATTCGTAGTCGCAGGGGATACCTTCAGCGTCGCAAATAATCCTGTGGTAGGCAAACCCAATCGGTGATTCTTTAATAAGTTTTTGATAGAGATACTCATTCATGATGCTTTCCTCTTTGCGCCCGAATATTTTGAACGGTTTGCCTTGATATTGATGATATTAATTCTATTATTCTTTTTCATGAATTGCAAACTTATTTTAAATGGAGATATAGCGATTCGTTCACACTCTTTTTCTTTTGAATTTGGTTATGAAATATCCTGCCAAACCAGCAAATACAAGCGTAAGCAATCCACCGACTATGCCGGAAGTACTTGTTCCCACCAAGCCCGGACTATTTCCACTAAAATTTTTAAAATTGTAATCAGGCAGGAACGCTAATTTCTCCTGAATGCTGCCAAAGAATCGATGTATCCCATCCTGCCCGGCAAGTTCCGGAGATCCTGTGACATTAGTTATTGCCCATTCCAGTCCATCTGGGTTTTCTGATGCGAACCAGGATAAGAAGCCTCCGGTTATTAGCGTAAGAATAACCAAACCCACAAGAATTCTTCCGGTTGAACTCTTAACCATCTTCTCCGCGTTTAGGGCATTTTCAATGATATCAGGGCTATATTTATAAATAAAGCTGAGTATTGAGGCTACCACAATGCCTTCAACAAGACCAATAGCAAGGTGAATCGGCTGCATTAGGGCAACAAATGCCATGAAGGGCAACTCAGTTTTTCCCGATGCCAGTGTTTCGACAACCACACCAAAGGCACCAAGCTGAAGCCCTACAATAACCGCAATGATAGTCCCGAGTGTTATCGTCCTCGGATTGATCGCTTTTTTTAAAATCGGCTTAAAAATCAGCGGATACGCAACAAAACAGGTGAAGAATCCCATATTGAATATGTTGCACCCGAGAGCGAGCAGTCCGCCATCTCCAAAAAATAAGGCCTGAATCAGTAAAACCGAAGTAATAACCAAAAACCCAGCATAAGGGCCAAGTAGCGCAGCCAATAATATACCGCCTCCCATATGTCCGCTGGATCCGGTTACTGGTATTGTAAAATTGATCATTTGCGCAGAGAATACAAAGGCACCCATGACCCCCATTAATGGGATCTTTTTTTCTTCAAGGCCATCTTTTAGTTTGTTTACTGAATACGCCAACGTACCTGTGCTGGCTGCAAGCATTATGCCTCCAACTGCCGGTGAAATTAAAGCGTCTGCCATATGCATTGCATTTCCTCCAAATTTTTATTTTATGCTTATTGCTGACAACTGAATCAATACTTTGATTAGATACGGACTATCCCTTGACTATATTTTTGCCTTCCGCTTTCGCCTCATATAACTTTTTATCTGCATTATCGATGAGTTCATCAAGGGTCATTTCGTTTTGTTATAGCAACATTGGCTAAAAGGGTTAAGATTGGAATACTAACTGCTTTTTTCATTTCTCTCTATAAACATTTCTTCAGTCCAGTAAGGCGTCACAAGACCAATATCCCGTAATGAAATAAAGCCTTCTTTTCCATCAGTTTTATTATAGTGGGTCAGTGCGGCAAAGATGTATTTTCTTCCCGCAAGAATAATCGGTACATTGACAAAGACAAGCAGGATATTCATCAGGTCCGCTAAGTACCAAATATTCCCCAGTTGAAGATCGGCCAGAACGGTTAGAACCCCAAAGGGTACAAAGATCAGTGAGCCAAGTACACGAATACCCATGATGAATTTTTTATCGCGGGAAATCATATTGGCGCTGATTTCTGCAAATACGATCATGCCAATTAGAGTCGTAAAGGCGAAGAGGGCGTAACAAAGGGATAATATTACCTGTACTACGCCGTCCATGGAGACTCCAGGTACAAGATGCTGCGCCGAGAGCATAAAGACGCCAAGCTTATTGTCTCTGATGCTTTCCCAGGCAACGCCGCCATCCCCCGTCCAGAGCTGAGCCATAACAACCACAAATCCTGCCATTGAGCATATAATGAATGAGTCAAAGAATACACCCATGGATTGGACCAATCCCTGCTCTACAGGATGCTTATTGCTTGCAGCTGAAGCAGCCATGGTGATAGTCCCCTGTCCCGCTTCATTGGCCATGAGCCCTCTTTTAATACCCTGCTGGAGTGCAACCCCAAAGGCTCCACCAAAGATCGCTTCCGGTGTGAAAGCCCCGCTAATAACCGCTGTAAAGAAATAGGGAATAAGCTTATAGTTTATTATAATTAAGAGAATAACCAATCCGCAGTACACTACAGCCATGATCGGCACGACGATGTCTGTAAACTTGGTAACGCGCTTCATACCGCCAAGAACAAGGGCTGCGATTGAGATGATAAGAAATACTCCGATGACATAATATAGTCCTGAGGTTCGATCAAAAGTGGTATTTGCTAAAGTGTCTGCCACTGAGCCCAAGGCTGTGAAAAGATGAAAGGTTTGACTTGGTACATTAAATAGGGCGTATACGATGAAAAGAATGGATAGCGAAATACCAATCCATTTTTTATTGCCGAGTATTTTCATGCCATAAAAGGGAAGACCTCCAACATATTCTTTTTCCTTTTTTTCCTTGAATAGTTGGGCAAGAACTGCCTCTGAAAAGCCTGTCGCCATACCAAAGAATGCCATGACATACATCCAAAAAAGTGCCCCAGGACCCCCAACAGATACCGCACCTGTCACGCCCATAATATTCCCCGGGCCAACGCGCATAGCTGAGCTCAGCATGAATGCTGCAAAAGGCGTAATACCTATTTCCGTAGCTTTCCTGTCAGCAACGATACTAATACTGCGCCCAAATCTTTTAATCTGTACTGCTCCAGTTTTAGTAGTGAAATAAACGCCAGCGCCGACCAGAATTAATATGGCCAGAGAAAACTTGCCTAAAATTGGAATGTTCGCATATGCTGGAAAATTAGTTGGAAAATCCCATAAAAAATCTGAAATTGGCACTATAAAAGCAAAGATATTGTTGACGCCCTCAAAAATTTGATTCATTACATTTCCTCCTAAATTTTTCTTGAATTAAACCTTCGTACTATTTTTTAATTATATTAAATTCCTTGATAATTAGCAAATAAAAAGCCATCCTAATGATTGCCTCTTTAGGATGGCTTTTGGAACGCTAGGATTTGCTTTCTACGTAATTAATCCTGGCTCACAAAATAACTGTGGGGCTTTCGTGGGATCCATCACAATAAGGTGTCTTCTTAGTTTTCTTACATGAGCAAAGGAATGCTGTTTTATCTTCATTTACAGTAAATTCTAGAGGACTAAATGATGATCCAACATGTGATCCGTCACAAAACGGCTCCTTTGCAGTTTTACCGCAAGTACACCAAGAATAGGTCTCGCCTGTTTTGAGTTCTACAGCTATTGGCATTTGCTGGACTTTTTTTGATTTATCCATAATAATCACTCCTTTAATAGTTGCCATTTAAAGAAATATTAGCCATTATTTTCCCGGTGAATTAATTATATTCCTTATTCTTGCAATGTCAATTTGCCTATTCTGTTTTACTCGATCCAATATATCCTGCTCCTATAATAGTGCTCTCATGCTCTATAGTCCAATAATTTCAAACTTTAAGCGAGCAACGAAACCCTCTGGCGCTATAATAAGACTCTGCACCATTATGGTATACAAAGACAGTGTCGTAACGACGATCACAAAAAATGGCTCCACCGTGTTTCCTAATATTATCAGGCGTTTTTACCCAACTTGATGTTTTTGTATCGAAGCTCCCAAATTTCTGTAACTCTCGATAGAGTTCTTCCGTTAAAATCTCAATGCCCATATTAGAAGCCATATCAATTGCGTTGTTTTGCGGTTTATTTTCTTTTCTTCCTTCCAATGCTTCACGGTCATAACAAACATTCCTGCGGCCATTTGGGCTTTCCGCTGAACAATCAAAAAAAGTATAGTCGTCTGAATTGTTATTATAAGAAATGACATCGGGCTCCCCACCGGATATTTCCATTTCGTATAATGCGCTGAGTTTTTCA
>JBBRXH010000002.1:0-32235 GCA_038248565.1 Peptostreptococcales bacterium
GGTGGAAAAGTATACAGCATAGCAGTTGATGCCGATGGCGATGACACAACAACTATTGCTATTGGTGAAACCGGTACAGCTAGACTTGACTATTATGGTGATGTCTATGACTGGTCAGCTGATGATGCTACCGCTGACAACTACGCTGTTGTAATAACAACCGCTCCAGCTGTATCCTCATTAGACAGCGATAGAATTAAGCTTGAAACTAAAGATGGCACTGAGCAAGTATTTACAGTTGATTCTGATGCTTATGCAACAGGAAAAAGCCTTGCTAATTTAGTTACAGGTGATTTAGTAGTATTCTCAACAGATAAAAATGGCGTGATTGATGACATCATTGAAAAAACATGGGTTGATCCTTCAACTGATGGTAAGTTGTCAGCAAACAGAACTATTTATCTGTCTCAGGTTGTAGATCCTGCAGTTGTAGTATTTACAGTCAATGCTGATGGCAATTTCAGCGTAGCTAAGCTCGCGTCAGTTACCACAGACAGCACTTTGGCCAATGCAAAATACTTCGCAGATTCTAAGATTGAAGTTATGTTAATCAACGCTGATTTTGCCGGAGCATCTGATTCTATGTTTGCTGTTATCAATGATGTCAGCACCGCAATAAATGCAGATGGCGATACAGTCAAATACGTTGAAGGATTTGTAAAAGGTAAGGCATACGCTGCTTATACTGACGGCACATCTGATACAGTAATGGCAGTAAGCGGCACAGCAAGACTTTATGACTTAACTGTAGATGCTAATGGCGTTATCACAAAAGTCGCTCCTATCGTTAATGCAACTGGAGTTGAAGCTTGGATTGGTTCCAAGACAGTAGTCGAAAAAGATGGAAGTTACTTAGTGAAACTTGATGTCAATGGAACCACTGGAAACACACTAGACGATATTTGGGTATCAATAGACAGCGCTGCAGTTGTTTATCAGCTGGATGCATCTGCTAAGGAATATACTCTAAAAACTATCTCAGCTGTTAAAACTGGATCTGTTGTAACATTATGGCAGGTTGATGCTGACAGCACCGTATATGACATCGTAATAGTAGAAGTACTATAAAAACCTATTAAAGGTTAATTATAGGAGGCAAGTCCTATAGATTGAATAAAGTTTATACTTTTCATAGGGCAGAGCAATCTGCCCTATGTTTTCTTAGTTCAAGGACAATGAAATAAATATTTAATGACAACTGTTTAGGGTTGGAAATATAAGGTATATATTTCGTATTAACTAAATTACAATAAAATAAAAAATTGGTAAAATATCAAAGGGGGCTTCTTAAATGAAAAAAGCTATATCGATTATAATCGTTGCAATAATGGTCTTTACATTAATGCCATTGTCTGAAAGCAAGCCTGATGTTGTTTCGGCTGCATCTGGCGGTGGCGGAGGCGGCGGTGGCGGGGGCGGCGGTACAACTGTGGCAGCGCCATATGCACCCACATTACTTGCCTTACCTTTAGGTTATGCGCCAGAATCAACTGCTATAAAGCTTACATGGAAAGACAACTCAAACAACGAAAAAGGCTTTAATGTCGAACGGGTTATATTAGGCGGGGCTGCCTGGGATCAGGTCGCATCGGCAGCTGCAAATGCAACAACCTATACTGACACTGCAGTCAAACCTAATACTACTTATCTCTATAGAGTTTCTGCCTATAACAGTACTGGCTATTCGTCAAAAACCAATACCCTGACGGTTAAGACCGCTACGGCTGCGCCGGTAGTTGTACCTGTTCAGAATGACCCTAGCGCATGGGCTGTCGCAGAAGTTGACAGAGCAAAGCTTGCTAACTTAACAACAGAAAGAATTCTTGGTGATTATCTGAAAGCAATTACCCGCGAAGAGTTCTGCGAAGTTGTAGTTAAATTGTATGAGGCTTCAACCGGAACTATTGCAGTAGCAGCAGACCCAAACCCCTTCACCGACACGACAAATGCAGAGATTCTAAAGGCGTACCAGCTTGGAATCGTTAAAGGTGTAACGGCAACAACCTTTGCACCAAATAGCGCAATAACACGACAGGAAATAGCTGTCATGTTTCAGCGCGAGCTTCAAGCTGCCAAACCGTCAGAGGACTTCAGCATTTCCTCAACTGTCGTTTTTACTGATCAGGCAAAAATAGCGAGCTGGGCTTTAGATGCAGTCCGCTATATGAATCAGGAAGCGGTTATGAATGGCACCGGCGGCGGGAATATCAGTCCGGTCAGCAATACGACCAGAGAGCAGGCGATAGTGCTGGTATTGAGAACCTTTGAAAAATTTGGAGTAGAATCAGAAGTAGCTGAATAATCTACTTGTCATCGCGCAGTATGGTTATTATAATAAAAGTGCGAGAATCGAAATATGTATGTAGAAGTTCCAGCGGATGATTGAGACTCCTCCGACTGTTGAAGCTTCGATAAACCAAAAAGAGTAGCCCCCAAATCGGAGGTTACTCTTTTTGGTTGCTATTGCAAACTCCGGGTATTATAATTTAAGCATATCAATCCATCGGTCAGAGCTTATGAATACAAGGAGGAAAAGGAATATGAATAAAAAAATAATTGCAATACCTGTAGTCCTGTTGCTGCTTTTAGGCAGTCTTGGGATTGCTGCTGCGGATAATACAATTGTGCCGGATATGAATTTCACAGGAGACACTATAAAGCTGTCGCTGAGTGAGGCGACGGATAAAATGCTGAAGGACGGGCCTGGGGCGCAGACGGCCGCTTTAAACCGCTCTGCGGCTCAGGCTATTTCTCAAGGATATAGTGAGACTATCTCCAGCATCACATCTATGCTGAAGGCCTACGACGCAGCAGGCATATTGACTACGACTGTCAGCAGTTCTGATAAAGATTTGCTTAAGATTCAGAGAGATTTTGCCACACTTCAGGGTCCCGCCAACTATGAAGCGGAAATGAATACATTAACGTCTGATACGATCAAAAATTATTTCACCGTTCTTCAGGCAGCAGATGCGTTAAAAATCAATAAAGACAATCTGGCTGTGCAGGAGAGAATAAATGTCAATACTGCCAAGAAGTTTGAACTGGGCGTAGTCTCAAAGCAGGAGGTTCTTCAGGCCCAAGTCGCAGTCCTTGGCGCCAAGGATGCAGTGACAGGGGCAGAGAACGGACTGGCTATGGCCAAGATGGGCCTCAATAGCTTTCTTGGCTATCCTGTTATGCAGAAGCTTGAATTGACTGAAACGCTAAAAGTAGTCGCTGTGCCGGCAGTGACTTTGGTATCTGCTATCGAAAAGGCCCTTATAAATAGAAACGAGATCAAAGCGGCTGCCTTTGGTCTTAAGATTCAGGAATTTTTAATGCTAAGGACAGAGGTGAGATATCCTTCTGATTCATCGACTTATATGAAGCAGCAGGTAGCACTTCTCAATGCACAGTCTAGATACGATCAAAGCTTGTCTGGTATGGAGATAGATGTCAGAAGCAAATATATGAACATGTTGGCTAAGAAAAGCGCCATTGACACCGGGACGGCCTCTGTGGCTAAGGCTGTGGAGCTTCTCAGGCTTTCCGAGCTTTCTTATAGCGTCGGCATGAATACTATAGCCGACGTGCAGCAGGTGCAGGTCTTGGCTCTTGGTCAGAAACTGGCTCTCTCCAAAGCATTACTGGATTATAATATGGCTGTCTATGACTATAATACGGCTATGACCGCAGGGACCTTTAAGGCTCCTCTCTGATGCCGATCCATATAATCGACGATAAATCTTTATGATGAATTTGAGGAGGTAGATTAAAGTGAGAAAAATGATATCGATCGCAGTGACGATGGCGCTTATATTTGGTAGTTTTGCGGGGGCTTATGCAGCGCCCACGATGCCCACTGATATTTCCGGGACGAAGTATGAAACGGCTGTGGGGGTATTGATCGAAAATGGTGTCATCAGCGGTTATCCCGACGGGAAATATTACCCGGAAAATACTATAACCAGGGCCGAGGCCTGTAAGCTGGTGGTGTCCGCTTTGGGCGGGACTGTTACTGTTGGCGAGCTTAGCGGCTTTCCGGACATGGCTGGGGCTTCCTGGGCCGAGGCGTACGTGGCTTATGCGGTTAAAGCCGGCATTGTCGTTGGCTATACAGACGGCAAGTTTATGCCGGCGGCTGTTGTATCACAAAACGAACTGATTATGATGCTTGTCAGGGCTCTGGGTTATACCAATTCATCCCTGGGGGGCAGCTGGCCTGCCAATTATATAGAAAAGGCCGCCGCTCTTGGCATCACTGCTGGGACTGGTTTTGGCGATGCAAAATATGCCAATAGAGGCATCGCGGCTCTGCTGACTTACAACGCATTTTTTAGGACTGATAAACTGGCCGTCGTGATTTCTAAAACAGAGCCCTCCACCGGTAGCTTTAACATGCTGACTGTCTTAATCAAAGATGGAACCGAAACTGTTTTAAATGTTTCAAAAAATGTGCAAAGCTTCAAACAGCTTTCATCCGGCGATTTCATCGGCTATAGCACGGACGCGGCCGGAACGGTCAACAGGATAATAAAGAAAGATTCAATCTACGCCTATAATAAGAGCTTTACGGAATCCACCGCCTATAATGGCATCGCTGTCGCTTCTGATGCGACGGTATTCACCTTTGGGATGAAGACGGATTTTACGGCTTCAAAAGCCACCTTCACGCAAACCGGCTCGGATTATGGTATCAATTCTTTGGTGCTTATGCGAAACGCTGCGACCCCAGCCTATTATTTGCTTGAGAATGGCAAGATAACGGCTATGATCGTTCCGACGGATGTCGGGTTTGCCGGTAGAGCTTATGGCATGATTCTTGAGACTTCCAAAGCTTCGAATATCGACAGCAAAGCTGTGGACGCGTTGCAATTTCTGATTGGGACAGCTAACATTCAAATACTTACAGACGGGAATTCAGCTATTCCTTTGAAGGCGGATTTTTTATCAGGAGAGGCCTATGAGCTTAGTCTTAAGAATGGCGTTGCCACCAATATTGCGACAGCTACGGGTATCACTCCGCTTAAAAAAAATAGCGCCTTTGTCGAATTGACTTCGAATTATATGAAGATAACGGATAAAGCCAGCGACTATATCATAGTCGAAGATGGCAGCGGGTTAATGGCCATCGAGATTACAGCCAACACCGTCATCTATGTTGTGAATTATGACAATACGACGCCGGAAAGCTATAAGGCCGGCACAACCAGCAGCATCAAGGCTGGAGCCTATGTCAGAGCCTTTGATGTGACCGACGACAAGAGCGCGTCTGCAAACATACTTGTGATTGGCAAATATGCCAATGCGCGCACTTAAAGGATCACAGAATAGAGCCAGCGGATTTTCCGCCGACTCTATTGTTTATAGAAGGAGGAAACAAAAATGAGAAAAGTATTATCCTTATTACTTGTGCTCACTTTAGTATTAACCGGATTTTCTTTCGCTTTTGCGGCGGTTCCTACGGATGTTGTTGGCTTGCCTTCTGAGGCACCAGTCAGTGTATTGATGGATTTGGGCGTGGTAGATGGATATACCGATGGTACCTATAAGCCGGCGCAGACTGTTACGCGGGCTGAAATGGCCAAACTGATTATTGTGGCTCTCGGCCTAAAGAATACTGTGACAAATGCCACAAGTAAATTTCCTGATATGGCAGGAGCAACCTGGGCACAGGGTTTCGTCTCCTATGCTTCGGACCTGGGCATCATAAAGGGTTATCCTGATGGTACCTTTAAGCCGAGTCAGACTGTTTCCTACCCTGAGGCGGCGGCTATGATCATCCGAGCCCTTGGTTATACGGATAAAGGCCTGACAGGTACCTGGCCGGCGAATTATGTTGTCAAGGCTAATGCCCTTGGCATATTTCAGGATATTTTAAGTGTTGCAGGTGGCGCCAACAGGGGCGACATCGCAACGATGCTCTTTAACGCGCTTAAGCTTGAAATTGGAACAACAAGTCCTGAAGGTGTCTGGCTGGCTAAAGCCGGTGATACCATGCTTTCAAGGCTCGGCGCAGAGCTGGTCTTGGCAGCCATCATCTCAGGGAGTGAGGATGCAGCCTTCAATATTCGGCCTCTAGTGGGGGCCTACGCAGAAACTTACATCAACAAAACCGGAGAAATCATCGCTGTAAACGCGAAGTCGACCTTCCTCAAAGGAGAGTATGATGGAACGGTTTTCACAGCTGGGGGCGTTGAGTACAGTGTTTCGACAGCCATGGCTGCCAGCAGCAAGGCTTTCTTCGATAATGGACTTAGAAATGGCTTTACCACGCTAAGCGCCAAGTCGAACCAGCCGGTTAAAATCGCAGTTATCCTTGATGGAAAAGCGGTGACGAATATCTATTCCATCTCAGCCTGGGTAGCCTCAGCGGATGCCCTGGTTACCGCAGCAGATTTGACAGAGATATCAACGGATAAGATGCTGCTCGGCTATGATTTTGTTCTAAATGGCAGCGCTATAGATCCCAATGCTTTTGAATTAAAGGGAGCCCTGAATTTTAGTGCCATCAAAACCGACAATGTGGTTTATGTCTATGCGGATGCAGATGGATTTATAAGGCAAATCACTGTTGGGACAGAGACCGTTAGCGGGAAAATCACTAAGATTAGTAGCAGCGGCGATTACGAAATAGCCGGAAGAACCCTAGTCGAAACAGGGGAAAATGTCACCTCTGTTTTAGCGGGTGCGCCCGGGGAGTCTGTAAAGGCCTATTTGGATTTTAACGGAGATATCTACAAAATGAAGCTTACCTCAGCGACCCCGACCAGCTATGGCATCGCCCTAGCCACGGCTGATGGTTCGAACTTTGATATCAATAGAGTCAAGCCTGCGATCAAGATTTTCCTCGTGGGCGTCGGCGATAAAATCTTTTCTGTTGATGAAACCAAAACCCAACTGAAGACGGATTATTTCACAGCTCCGGCGACGCCTAATGCCTGGATAAACTCACCTGCTGCTGGAACACTTGTGAAATATGGAGTCAACAGCAGCGATGTCATCGATGCCATGAAGGATGATCTTTCCACCACAATTACTGCCACCATAACATCCAAAGGGTATTTTGCAGGACATGCCATAGCAGCGGATGCCGTCATATTTGTTTATGTCGGTGGAGGCTATGATTTAGCTGAAAACTATGGGGTTAGGACACTAACCAGCGTTCTTGGCATGACCGGTGTACAGGCAAAGTATATTGTAGATGCTGAAACCGGCAGGATTGCTGCCATGCTCCTTGAATCGGGAACGGATGCAAGGCTGGTTTATGGCGTTGCTACAGACTGGGCCGACAATATCTCTGATGTGGGTCATGAGATTACTTTCCTAATCGATGGCGTCAAGAAGACCTATAACGCCAGGCAGGCGGCCTATGACTCCGTCGTTTTAGACAATTCGCTGCTCTATAGACTGAACTTTGATCTGCTTGGCAACATCAGCACGCTTACACCTATGGTTTCTCTGACGACCGTAACCAGCGCCAGCGTATCCGGTTCTATCGTGACATCGGGAGCAACAAATTATTCGCTGGATGCGGATGTGATCGTTTATAAATGGAATTTCACCACCAATGCCTATGACAAGGCTCTGAAATCTAACATCGTTAATGGCGTCCTTTATGATGTGTATGGAGATGCGGATATGGTCTATGATATTGTTCTTCTTCCGCCGGTGATTTAAAATTAAAGGGAGCTCAAACATGAAAAAAACAATAAGCACTATTGTATCGGTATTAGTCATGGTATTGATTATTTTGCCGCTTATGCAATCTCAAAATTCAATGACGGATGTGGTTTCTGCAGCGACAGCAGTAACAGCGCCTGCGGAGCCGACCAAGCTGATGCTGGCACCTGGCTATACGATTGAAGCTACTCAGGTGAAGCTGGTGTGGACCGACAACTCAAGTAATGAAGCTGGCTTCAGCCTCGAGAGACTAAATCCCGGGCAGATTAGCTGGATCGTGATCAAAGAACTGGCTGCCAATGTGAAGGCGTACACAGATACTGGGCTTTCTGCCGGCACAGCCTATCGCTATAGAGTTGGGGCTTTTGACAGCGAGGGCAATTACTCTGACTTTGCGCTACTGAGCGTTAAAACAGCATCTGGAGCGACAGAACCTGTACCAACTCCGATCCAGGATACGCCAAGTAGCTGGGCCAAGGCTGAAGTGGAGCAGGCGAGGGCTTTGAAGCTGACAACAGATAAAATTTTAAGTAATTATAAGAGCCCCATCACAAGGGAAGAATTTTGCGAGTTGGTCATTAGGCTTTATGAAGCCGAAAGCGGAACTGTTGCTGTGGCCGCTGACCCCAATCCTTTCACCGACACGGTAAATCCTGAGATCCTTAAGGCTTATCAGCTGGGGATCATCAAGGGTATAACCGCTACGAAGTTTGCTCCGGCAAGCCCAATCACGCGTCAGGAGATTGCTGTCATGTTCCAGCGCGAGCTAAAAGCGGTACACCCAAGTGAAGAATTCACTATAACGCCGGGCACCACCTTCACCGACGGCAGCAAGATCGCCGCTTGGGCACTAGATGCCGTGGTTTATATGAATCAGCAGGGGATCATGGAAGGCATCGGCGGCGGGAACATCAGCCCTAAAGGCAGCACCACCAGAGAACAGGCTATAGCGCTGGTGCTTAGGACCTATCTGAAATTCGGGGCAGTTGAGACACCGGCTGTTTGAGAGTTGTTCGTCAAAGCTATCATAAGAACATAAAAAGGAAACCGCTCTATTGAGCGGTTTCTCTGCGTTTAAGAATTCGGTTGATGGCAAAGCCGGTGCCCAGCAGCCCATAAAAGAGGGGCATGACGGAGACGCTGCTATCATTAAAAAGGCCTGAGACCAGGAAGCCGGAGATGCCAAGGAAGATACCAGAGCCGCAGAAGGTTAGGAAACCTTCATAATGGGCCTTTCTATACAGGGTGAAGCTCTGCCTAATGTAGATCCCGAAGATCCACAGGAGGGCTAAGAGTGAAATGACGCCGGTGTTGAGGGCGGTAGCCAGATACATATTGTGGGCTTTATCCACGATGATGTTATCCGTCCAACCGACGGCATATTTGCCGGCATAATCATTTTGCGGGAAATAGATACAGAAGGTATCTGCGCCATTGCCTAGTATTAAGGTGTCCTTTAATAAGGGCAGGGAACGGGACCAGATATAGCCGCGGTAACTGCCGAAACTAGGGTTACTTTCAAAGCCGATATGCGGCGTATTGGTCAGGGAGAGAAGTTTGCCCAGGCCGTTTCTGTAGAGGACGCCTTCTTTTGTTATGGCGAAGGGCCAGGACTTATCTCCGGTCTGGATGACAAGATAAGGCACGCCTTTATTGACCTGCTGAGAAATTCCAATCATGCTGAATCTTGGATCGTTTAAGATAAGGGTTTTGGTTTCCGTATTCATGGCGGCAGAGATGTTTTTACCCGCCGAGTCACTAAGGGTTAGGGTAATTCCGCCGTTTGCTTTTGCTGCCGAAATGACGAGCTGTTCTCCGCTTATGCCGATGGTCAGGCTATCCTTTCCTGTCTGGAAGTAATCCAGCATCTTAGGGGCAAAGGGGACCGTCGCTGCGGGCGCGGAACCTGAAGCAGCGGTCGCCTGTAGTGCTGATGTTTGCACAGGCTTTTCAGAGGCGTAAGCCTGAGGCGCGGAGACCTTGAGGCTGGCTACGGCTTTGACATCATTGGTGATTTGCGGTAGAAAGCGGGCAAAGGTCAGGGATCCAACCACCGCTGTAATAAGAAGCAGGAAAATCAACGGTTTTTTCCATTCAAGAAGTCTTTTGTTGAGGACCACGAGCGCTAAAACAAAGGAAATCGCCAGGCCGGCAATGCCGTTGCTGGAAGCGGAACCGATCAGATTGAAGAGGGAAAGCCCGTAAAGCAGCCCGAAAAGGACTTTTCTAACCATGTTTTTCTCCATAAAAAACAGCATGGCGAAGAGGGGGACCAGCAGGGTCAGATAAAAGGAAACATAGTTTGGATTGAAGACGGTCTGGTAGATTTCGCCGCCTTTAAAATTAAAGTTCATGGCATCGAGCCGGTCCCAATAAACAGATGGCGTGATCAGCTTCTTGCCGAAGGTGGTCTGAAAGAAGTCCGCCAGATAATACTGGCTAATGCCGATAAAGCCGAGGATTGTCGTCGTGACGGCCAGTGGATAGATGATCCATTTCACATGCTTCTCTGAGCTGACAATATTAATGATGTAAAAAAGCATAAGCATATAGGCAAGCAGCACTAGCGTGCCTTCGAATCTGTCGTTCCAGCCAAACAGGGCGAATTCCTTGTGCTTCGAGAAGACATAGGAAAGCAGAACGAAGGTCGAATAAACGATCATAGGGATATAGATAGCGGATTTTCTGATGGCCAAAACCTGAGTACTTAACCTGTAGAGTATGACCAGCAGCGCCAAAAGTGCTATAACCAGAATCACCTGGCTTTTAAATAGGCTGAAAAAATCGCTGAAGGTCGTGCCGCCCTTGCTCCAGAGGAACTGGTCCATCTTGGCCTCGTAGGGAACCATCCGTACCAGCAGGATGACCGCAGCTGTAAAAATACTGATAAGGCTGATCTCAAACAAATGGGCATCTTTTTCTATTTTAGGCGTATGACTCATGGACCATAAATAGTCCGGGTTCTTAGCGCTTTTTTTTACAGGACTTGTATGGTTTGCCTGTGATTTTGACTTTGCCACTTGGTACCTCCTAAACGTCTTAATTTCAACAATTTATTATATCCCAGACAGATGGCCATCCGCAACTGTTTTTGCTCAGTAAGGCATTGGAATGAGCCTGAGGATTTGAGCAAATAGTCGAAAAATAATTGTTCGGCGCTGCGTGAAATGTCTTGAAAAATTCTCGCTAAGGGGTCTATAATCTATGTACATGGCAGTGCCTTTTGACCTGATCATGAATCTGCGAGTCGCTAGCGCTTGCTTTACCCGATCTTGGTAAAATAAATTTAAAGGGAAGGATGACTGTTATGAATAATGAAGAGTTCCAAAGGCAAATGCTCGAATTCCAAAGGCAAATGCTCGAATCCTTAGTAAAAACAGAAGATTTCCAAACAAAAATGCTCGTATTCCAAGCTAATACAGAAGAATTCCAAGCAAAAACAGAAGTGTTTATAGTTAAAACAGAAGAATTCATAGTTAAAACAGAAGCGTTCCAAGCAAAAACGGACGAATTCATAGCTAAAACAGAAGCGTTCCAAGTTAAAACAGAAGAGTTTATAGTTAAAACAGAAGCGTTCCAAGCAAAAACGGAAGAATCCTTAGCAAAAACAGAAGAATTCAAAAAGATCGTATTGGAAAAATTTGATGGTATCGACCAGCGCTTTGACGGCATGGACCAGCGCTTTGACGGCATGGACCAGCGCTTTGACGGTATTGACCAGCGTCTCGATACTTTGACCAGAATAAGTGATTTGAATAGTGCGCACATCTTAAAACTTAATATGGACCTAGATATACTCAAAGAAGATGTTCATGAGATCAAAACCACCCAGGCAAAAGAATTCAAAGAAATCAAAACAGCTCAAATAAAAATGGAAAACAAATTAGGCACTCTCGATGCGAAAACAAACAGAATTGAGAATAAAGTGGATATAATCGTTGAGTATCTTGAAAGTTTTAAAGATTTTAAATCTTTAAAAGTGAGAAGCCTATAGGCTGGGAATTAGCCATAAGAAAGCGAGGCAAGGATTATGAGGATAGACTTATCCCAATCAAAAATCGATAAAGCTGATTTGCAAAATTTAAGCGTAAGCGCCTTCAATCTCGAAGACGGGCTTAAGCCCGGGAAACATGAGTTCACCGGCTGGGTCAAACTACCTTTTAATTATGATCAAGAGGAAATAAGAAGGGTTGCCGATACGGCTTCGAAAATCAGGCAGCAATGTGAGGCGTTTATCATTATCGGCATAGGCGGATCCTACCTGGGCGCCAGAGCCTGCATCGAGATGTTAAGTCCGGGCTTCGAAGCTTCAAAGGGCAAAGATAAACAGTCGCGCGGACCAAAAATCTATTTTGCAGGCTGCAATCTTTCGGGCACATACCACGCTGAGCTGCTTGCCGCCATCGAGGATAAGGATGTTTGCCTCTGCGTCATCTCTAAGTCAGGGACGACTACAGAGCCTAACATAGCCTTTTCTGTGCTCAAGGATCACCTGTATCAAAAGTATGGCAAAGATGCCACTAGCAGCAGAATTTACGCCATTACAGACGCGTCACGCGGCGTGCTTCGGGATGAAGCGGACAAGGAAGGCTATACCAGTTTCATCGTGCCGGATGATATCGGAGGAAGGTATTCTGTCCTCACACCGGTAGGCCTGCTGCCCATCGCCGTAGCCGGCATAGATATTTACGACATACTGAAGGGGGCTCAAAGCGAGCCGGAACTTTCGGAATCCCAAAAAGTTGAATTTGAAAATAGAACTGCTGCCCAAATATTTGCGGCAGCGCGGCATAAATTATATGAAGATGGCAAGACAATTGAAGTCTACGAGTATTACGAGCCAAAGCTCCAGTATTTTATGGAATGGCTCAAGCAGCTCTTTGGCGAGAGCCAGGGCAAGGGGGGCAAGGGGATTTTCCCCGCATCTCTTCAGTTTACCGCCGACCTCCACTCTATGGGGCAATTCCTCCAGGAAGGCAATCAGATTTTCTTTGAGACTATTTTCAATGTTATGAATCCGGAAAAGGATATCTTGGTTCCGGAGACCGCAGGGGAGCTTCTGGCGGGCAAAAGCATGAATGCCGTTAATCAGGCGGCGGTGGCTGGGGTCATGGCAGCCCACGAGAAGGCCGGCATCCCGATGATCCTATTCGAAATTCCGGAGCTATCGGCATATTACTTTGGCCAGATGGTCTATTTCTTCGAAAAAGCCTGCGCTTTGGGCGGATATCTGATGGAGGTCGATCCCTTCGACCAGCCCGGGGTCGAGAGCTATAAGAGCGAAATGCGCATAGCGCTTCAGAAGTAAAAGAAGTTCAGAAGTAAAAGAAGTTCAGAAGTAAAACTGCAAGCGATCATTAGGAGGGTACGGAATGTATAAAACAATCACTTATACTAAGCAGGATGGCATAGCCACCATAAAGATCAACAGACCGGATGCGCTGAATTCTCTGAATCAGAAGGTGCTTGAGGATATCAATGCGGCTATGGATTCCATCATAGAGGATGAGGAAGTCCAAATCCTCATCATTACCGGCGAAGGTCGGGCATTTGTTGCCGGTGCGGATATTGAGGAAATGAGCAAAAAAACGCCCATTGAAGCTAGTGAATTCAGCGCTTTTGGGGCTATGGTCATGAGAAAGATCGAAACCATGGATAAGCCGTCTATTGCCGCTGTCAATGGGTTTGCTTTAGGCGGAGGCTGCGAGCTGGCTATGGCCTGCGATATGCGCATCGCATCGGAGAAGGCGAAATTTGGACAGCCGGAGGTAGGTCTGGGCATCACCCCGGGCTTCTCGGGGACCCAAAGACTGCCAAGGCTGATCGGTAAGGCTAAAGCCATCGAGCTCATCTTGACCGGAGATATCATTAACGCAGAGACGGCCCTGACTCTTGGGCTAGTGAATAAGGTCACTGCGCCTGAAAACCTCATGGATGAAGTCATGGGCCTTGCGGGACGGATCATGAAGAACGCCCCCTTAGCGGTACAATATTCCAATCTGGCCATTAAGAGCGGCCTGGATACGGATATGGATACGGCGATCGATATAGAAACGGAATTTTTCACCATGTGTTTTGATACCCTAGATCAAAAGGAAGGCATGGCGGCCTTCATCGAGAAGAGAAAGCCAAGCTACCAAGGCAAATAAAATTTATATGGGTATTTGGGTAGCGCTGTTTATTCATATGCCGTCATGCAGAAAAGGCCAATATTGGGGATTTTTCAGAAAATAGCGACTATGGGCTTTGATATTGCTATTTTTGGACTTTTGAAGTACATTGATATCTGTAAGCGACATTATAAGCCTGCTAAAAGGCATTGGCATAAGATTATAAAAGATAAAACTTAAAAAGCCATAAAAAATTGAAAAAAACAAAATTAAGAGTTAACTTATTTCTTTTTACAGGAGGGTTTAAAGGTATGAAAAAAATTGGTGTATTAGGCACTGGAACCATGGGCGCCGGAATCATTCAGGTGCTGGCTCAAACCGGTTATGAAGTCGTTCTTAGAGCGAGAAGACAGGAATCCGTAGATAAAGGCATCGCAACGGTCAGCAAGAATTTGGACAGACTGGTTGCCAAAGAAAAAATGACTGCCGAAGATAAGACCGCAGTCATGGCCAGAATAAGCGGATCCACAGATATCGCCATCGTGGCTGATGCTGATCTGATCATCGAAGCAGCTACCGAAGATCTGGTAGCAAAGAAGGCACTCTTTGCAGAGCTCGATAAGCTATGCAAGCCAGGTACTATCCTGGCGACCAACACTTCATCTCTTTCAATCACCGAAATCGCAGCAGCGACCGGCAGATCTGACAAGGTCATCGGCATGCACTTTTTCAATCCGGTACCGATGATGAAGCTTGTCGAAATCATCAAAGGGCTGACCACTTCAGATGAAACCAGGGACATTATTCTGGACCTCACCACAAAACTTGGAAAAACGCCTGTTGAAGTGGCTGAAGCCCCAGGTTTTGTCGTTAACAGAATATTGATTCCGATGATTAACGAAGCTATTGGAATCCTTGCCGACGGCGTAGCCAAAGCGGAGGAAATCGATCAGGCTATGATGCTTGGCGCCAACCACCCTATTGGACCCCTTGCTTTAGGCGATCTTGTTGGACTTGATGTATGCCTTGCTATCATGGACGTCCTATATACTGAGTTCGGAGATTCCAAATACAGAGCTCATCCTCTTCTTCGCAAGATGGTCAGAGCTAATAAACTCGGCAGAAAGACAGGAGTAGGCTTCTTCGATTATGCAAAATAAAACGAATACCATGACCTTTTTGAGGCATTTTGTGGTGGCCTTTCTTCTGCTGACGATGATCATGATCCCAACTCGGGTGATGTTCGCCAGTGTAGCACAAATGGAAGTCTTCAGCGGTGAAGAAAACCTTATGAAGCAGATGCCGAGCCTGGTCGATGAAAAAAGCGTCTTTTTTGATGCTTTCAAGGATCAGCAGAGGGTCAATGTCTTACTCATAGGATCAAACCAGGGCATGACGGATACCCTTATGCTGGCCAGCTACGATATGAAGAATCAGCATGTGGATCTCATTTCGATTCCGAGAGACACCTATTATCCAAGAGCCGGCCATAACAGCCCGGCAGCGAGAAAAATAAACGCGATTTATAACAGCGAGAAGTCTGTGCTTGGCGTAGCTACGGCAGTAAGCGAGCTTCTTCTCGGCATGCCGATCCAATATTACGCAATGGTGGATTATCAGGGCGTAAGCACCATCATAGACGCCATGGGCGGAGTCCCGATGACTATATCATTTCACATGACTTATAATGACCCCTACGACACACCGCCGCTTAGCATTGATTTGGCAGAGGGTTATCAGGTTCTGGATGGCCAGCATGCTATTGAGTTTTTAAGATACAGGCATGGTTATCCTGAAGGGGATATCGGCAGAGTCAAAGCCCAGCAGGAATTCATGAAATCGGCGTTTAAGCAGATGCTGAGTTTGAACTTGCCCAAAATTGCAGTAACCATCACGCAAAATATAGATTCTGACATTACCCTCGGCATGGCGACTACGCTTGCGACCAAAGCCATCGGTCTTACCGGCGATAATATCGCCGCCTATATGCTGCCCGGAGCCGCCCAGACCACCGACGGCGCATCTTACTGGTACCCTGACACCGCTCAGACAGAAGCCTTGCTGACCCAGATTCTCCAGCCTGCCCAAACGGCAACAGGAACGCCCCAGGAATAAAATCAGCAGAATAATACCGTTTAACACTGAAATACTATAAAGATATATAGGCATGTAATACAAAAATAATATAGAGAACGGCCGTTCTCTATATTATTTTTTGCCTAAAAGGTATAGAATTATGGGGCACACAACTCTAAAATACAGGGGATTTAATAATATGAAAACATTTCTAAAAGTTTTTGCAGTAGCCTTTTTGGCGCTGACTATTCTATTCATGCCGCTTAGCATGTTATTTCAAAAAGTTGCCGATATCCAGATCTTTGGCGGTGAAGAAAACCTCATGTCTCAGATGCCGGCCATAGTCGATGAAAACAGTCCGTTTTTCGAGGCATTCAAAGACAATCAGCGGGTCAATGTTCTTTTGCTGGGCTCAAATCATGGCATGACGGACACGATTATGCTTGTGAGCTATGACCTTAAGAATCAGCACGTGGATCTCATTTCTATTCCGAGAGACACCTATTATCCGAGGCCGGGCTATAATGATCCTGCCAGCAAAAAAATCAACGCGATCTATAATAAGGAAAAAGTGATTGGCGTTGCTACAGCAGTCAGCGAGACGCTCCTCGGCATGCCGATCCATTATTATGCCATGGTAGATTATGAAGGTATAGGCAAAATCGTGGATGCCATGGGCGGAGTGCCTATGGATATTCCTTTCCATATGACCTACAACGATCCTTACGATAAACCACCGCTGCATATCGATATTCCTAAAGGACCCCAGGTCCTTGACGGGGAGCAGGCTGTAAAATTCTTAAGATACCGTCATGGTTATCCAGAGGGAGATATCGGTAGAGTCAAGGCCCAGCAGACTTTCATGAAATCCGCCTTTAAGCAGATGCTTAGCCTATCCCTGCCTACCATTACAGCAACAATTATAAAGAATGTTGATTCTGATATATCCGTCGGCATGGCCGCCAAGTTGACGACAAAAGCTGTGGGACTTTCCGGTGACAATCTTGAGACCTATATGCTGCCTGGAGCTGCCCAGACTTCAGAGGGGGCTTCCTTCTGGTTTGCGGATACGGAGAAGACCGCTGAGATGATTAAGACTATATACTCTATTGAGACAACTTCAGGAGAGGCGACAAAATGAGAAAACTTATAGCTGGCGCATTGATAGCGCTGCTGATCATCGGTATTGGAAGCTTTGCCAATTTGTCCGGAAACGGCAGTAAGGTCTATGCGGCCACTGGCGCGGCGGCTTTTATCGATCTGTCAAAAGATCATTGGGGTTATGCCTATGTTGACTTTGCAGCCATAAATGGCATCATTAACGGTTATGCCACTGGGGATGGCAGATTTAAATTCCTCCCTGAAAACCCAGTTTCCAAAGAAGAAGCTATCGTCATGATTTATAGGGCTTTAGGCGCCTCCGGCAAGCTCCAGAGCATTGAAGATTTCACTTCAGAGTACCAAAGTGTTATGGACGAAAGCCGAATCGCTGCCTGGGCCAGAAAATTTGTGGCCTACGGACTGAAATACAATATGGTTTCCATTGAAGAACTCAAGACTTTTACCACTGCTGAAGGGCTTGGCATTCCTGCCCTAAGAGAGCAGGCGGGGGTATGGACGGCCAAGGCCATCGGGAAAAATCTCATGCCGGCCTATACACTTCCTTATACAGATGTAGCAGACATCAGCGCTGAAGCGCTGCCTTATATTGAACTACTTTATAGAACGGGCATCATGAAGGGCGATAATCAGGGCAGGTTCCTTCCTGACGCAAACATTAAGCGGGTTGAATTCGCAACCATTGCCAATCGCATATTTACGGCTGCCGGAACAGAAACCGGCGACACCGGCAAGGAGACCGCATCTTATCGGGGGAACATTTCTTCTGTTGATGTTCCGGCTGGAAAGCTTGTACTGACGATTTCCGGAGGCCAAAACCAGCCCCTTTTTATCAATTCAAAAACTCGGATTGTCAAGGACGGAAAAGTATTGTATAATGGCCTCAAAGATTTGGTAACCGGCACACAGGTCATTGTCGGTTACGGTGCATTCTGCCGGAATAACCTTGAACAGTCCGCTGAAAGCGGTATGCAGATACAAATTCAGACAAAGCCAATTCTCTACAAAGGCACTATTTCAAGCCTTAAAATCATGGATTCCCAGAACACGATCATCGTAATTCAAAACCCCGAAAAAGATATGATTTTCTATATGATGAACGGTAGTACCGTTAAAATGAGCCAGCTTTCGGTCGGCCAGTCTGTGGATTTCATTTGTGATGGTGTTAAAATTCTCGAAATTCTTTAAATGATTCTATAACAATTCAATCTAATTATGTAAGGTGGTAAAATGGATAAAGAAATATTACGAAGTAAGAAAGTAGCGGAGCTACGCGAAATTGCTACGGTTTTTGGACTTCCCGGCGCAGATAGGATGAAGAAGGAAGAACTGCTTTCTGCCCTGATCGCGGGTCTCGAAGTTGAGGCGGCCAAGGCCTCCGAAGCGCCAGTCGCACCAATGAATGAGCCGGCCGAACCTGAGGCAGCCCCAAAAAAGCCTGCTGCGGTAAGAAAAACGGCGAAATCTGCAAAGGAGGCTGAAGCTGAAACCCCGGATTCTGGCACAGCTTCAGCTGCAGGGGCACCAGCGCCTGAAAAACCTAAAGAAGCAGCCCCGGCGTCAAATGCCCCTATTGCCGATAGACCTTCAGTGGAAGGCCTACTGGAAATCGCTGAAGGCGGATTCGGATTTCTGCGCTTTCACAATTTCCTCACCAGCGATCAGGACGTTTATGTATCGCCGGCTCAAATCAGAAGATTCAATTTAAAAACTGGAGATAAGATCAGGGGGATCATCAGAAAGCCCAATGAAGGAGAGCGTTTCGGCGCCCTACTCTATGTCAATGAAGTCAATTCTGATGAACCGGGAGTGGCCATCAGAAGACCGGACTTCGATTCACTGACCCCCATATTCCCAAGAGAGCGGATATCCCTGGAGATGGGCACCACTGAGCTTTCCATGAGGCTCATTGACCTGATAGCGCCAATCGGCAAGGGCCAAAGAGGGCTCATCGTCGCACCGCCTAAAGCGGGAAAGACCACCCTGCTTAAGAAGGTTGCCAACAGCATTGAAAGAAATAATCCGGAGGTGACGCTGATCGTCCTTCTCGTGGATGAGCGGCCTGAAGAGGTAACAGATATGAAGCGCTCCATCAAGGGCGAGGTCATCTATTCCACCTTTGATGAACTGCCCAATAATCATGTCAAGGTAGCCGAAATGGTTCTGGCCAGGGCACAGCGCCTTGTTGAGCACGGTAAAGACGTGGTCATTCTGCTGGACAGCATTACCAGGCTGGCAAGAGCCTACAATCTCGTCATACCGCCCACAGGAAGGACCCTCTCAGGAGGTCTCGATCCCGGAGCACTCCATAAGCCCAAGAAATTTTTCGGCGCAGCCAGAAAAATGGAAGAAGGCGGGAGCATCACGATACTGGCTACAGCTCTAGTAGAAACCGGAAGTCGTATGGATGATGTTATCTTTGAAGAATTTAAGGGTACAGGTAATATGGAGCTTCATCTGGATAGAAAACTTTCAGAGAAGCGTATATTTCCTGCCATCAGTCTCAATAAATCAGGCACCAGACATGAAGATCTGCTGATGAACCAGGAGGAGCTGGGTGCCATCTGGACCATCAGAAGAGCTCTTGCAAATATGGGTACTCAGGAGGCCACAGAGGCCATCATCGACTACCTGTCTCAGACGAGAAACAATGCGGAGTTTATTCAGATGATCAAAAAAACAAAACTGGATGAAGAGGTTAAGAATGGATTTAGATAAAATATTTATAGAGAACGCCTGCCCGACCAGGGTTGGAGGACAGGCTGTTTTAGAAGGCATCATGATGAAGGGCACCGACAGGATGGCAGTTGTCGTGAGAAAGCCGGATGGTGGTCTTCATGTGAAAATCGATGCTATACCCGCTCCCAGCAAATGGATGAAGGTACCTGTCATACGCGGCGTTGTTGCTTTCATGGGATCGCTGATTACCGGAACTAAAACCCTGATGTACTCGGCAGAGGTGCTAGAGCAGTATGATACAGAACTGGAAAAGGATAAATTCACCCTTTGGATAGAAAAGCGTTTCGGGCCTAAAGGCGCCATGGATGTCATGCTTTACTTCAGCGTCATCTTCGCTTTGATATTTACAGTTGGCATATTCATAATACTTCCGACGGTGGTGGTCAATATTTTTCAATATTTCACCACCAATGAAGTGGCTTTAAACCTCATTGAAGGGGGTTTTAGAATCCTGCTTTTTGTTGCCTATATTTTATTAATTTCAAGGATGAAGGATATCCGAAGAGTTTTCGAATACCACGGCGCGGAGCATAAAGCCATACATTGCTTTGAAAATGGTCTTGAGCTCACTCCAGCCAATTGCAGACAATTTGAGCCGCTGCATCCGAGATGCGGTACCAGCTTTCTCATGTTTGTCATGGTCATCAGTCTGCTGCTGTTCTCCCTGCTGGGCTGGCCGGATTTATTATTTCGTATTGGATCAAGACTACTGCTCATACCCGTCATTGCGGGATTATCTTATGAACTGCTGAGATGGGCCGGAAGAAGCACATCATGGGTGGTCAAAATCTTGAGCCTTCCTGGACTGGCCCTTCAAAAGCTCACCACCAAGGAGCCGGATGACCAGCAGCTGGAAGTTGCCATCATAGGTCTGAAGGCTGTCCTAAACACGGAAATTGGTCCTGAGGCTTACGGCACTTTTGAGCTGGAAGCTGGCCAGGGAGAAATTTGGCCACTAGAAGATGATACAATAAAAGAAGTTCGTGCCGATGAAGCGGATATATATGTTGATGGAGCAAAGAGACAGGCATAAGATAGGAGCTGATGAAATGTCACTGGTTATAAAAGATTTACTCAATATCGCCATAAAAAGATTGGAGCAGGCAAACTGCCCTACGCCCAAGCTGGATGCGGAGATGCTTCTGCTTTTCTACCTCGGCCATGACCGCAGCTTTCTTTTCGCTCATTATGCTGATGAGCTGGATGATAAGCGCAGCGAAGCCTACTTTGAGCTGGTGGACGAACGTGCGACAGGCAAGCCACTTCAGTATATCACCGGACGCCAGGAATTCATGGGCATCAGCTTTATGGTCAGCGAGTCGGTGCTGATTCCCCGGCAGGATACGGAAGCCCTGGTTGAAGAGGTCATCAAAATTGCCAATGAAAAGAATAAGACTCTCGGGAGTCTTGATATACTGGACCTTTGCTGCGGCGGCGGTGCCATTTGTGTGAGCCTGGCCTATTATTTGACCAAGGTTAGGCTGGTAGCTTTGGACATCAGTAAAAAAGCCCTTTCCATAGCGATGAAAAACGCTGCGGATTATAAGCTTTCCGGTAAAATTAAGTTTATCCAGGGGGATATGTTCTCTCCTCTAAAAATTGGTGCCTTCGGCTCGGGCAAATTCGATATGATCGTTTCAAACCCGCCCTACATAAAGTCCGATGTGCTGCCTACACTTCAGAGGGAAATTTTTGAGCACGAGCCGCTTATCGCCCTTGATGGCGGCGTTGACGGTCTTGATTTTTATAAAAAAATCATTGCTAGAGCCCCTAAATACCTTAAGAAACACGGCCTGCTCCTGCTGGAAATCGGCTATGATCAGGCGACGGATATCAAAGAGCTCCTAAGTCTTGACGGCAGGTATGAGGAGCCGCAAATCGTAAAAGATCTTACCGGCCATGACAGAATAGTCAAAGTCGAGCTGCAGCATAAAAAAGGGAAAAAGGCGAAATAGTACTTGCTCCTGAATGAAACATATGCTACTATGTAATAGCTATCGAGCAGATACTTCGGTAAATCATCAGATAGCGCCATCAATGGGAAAGAGGTGTACATTATGAAAGAAGGAATTCATCCAGCTTATAAGGTCTGTAAAGTGACATGTGCATGCGGAAATGCATTCGAAACAAAGTCATTGAAAGAGGAGATGCGGCTTGACGTTTGTTCTGCCTGTCATCCGTTTTTTACAGGACAGCAGAAATTTATAAATCGCGGCGGACGTGTCGAAAAATTCAAAAAAAAGTTCAATATGGAATAAAAACAAAAAACCGGAGACATACATCCGGTTTTTTTATGGGAAAATCTATGCCTGACATGAAATATATGGTACAATATTTGGGACTAATTGCGAGAGAATAAATAATTTTGGGAGTTGAAAAGCGATGTACGACAAGCTTGATTTTATACAGGCAAAATATGATGAACTGAGCCTCAAGGTTTCGGACCCTGAGGTCATCAGCAATCAGGTGGAATTTCAGAAGTATATTAAAGATATGTCTGATATGGAGCCTATCGTCAGTAAATACAGACAATACAGGAAAGCTTCGGATGATTTGGCCGGCATCAGAGAAATGCTGGGAGAAGGCGGAAGCGACGAAGAATTCAGAGATCTGCTGAAGCTGGAATACAGCGAGCTGGAGAAGAGCGTAGAGTCTCTGGGCGCAGAGCTTCAGGTACTTTTGTTGCCTAAAGACCCAAATGATGACAGAAACGTCATCCTCGAGATCAGAGCTGGCACCGGCGGCGAAGAGGCCGGACTTTTTGGCGGAGATTTGCTGCGTATGTATATCAGATATGCTGAGCGCCGCGGATGGAAGACAGAAATGATGGAGCTTAACGACAATGGCATAGGTGCGGTCAAGGAAGCTGTCATCCTAATAAAAGGAAAGGGCGCTTACTCCCGCCTCAAATACGAAAGCGGCGTTCACCGGGTACAACGAGTGCCCGAAACAGAATCCAGCGGCAGGATTCATACTTCTGCGGCGACAGTTGCGGTGCTGCCTGAAATCGATGAAGTGGAAGCAGACCTCAATCCCAACGACGTGCGTGTAGATGTCTATCGTTCTTCGGGAAACGGCGGCCAGAGTGTTAATACCACTGACTCAGCGGTTCGGCTGACCCATGTGCCTACGGGCCTTGTAGTCACCTGCCAGGATGAGAAATCCCAGCTTAAAAATAAGGATAAAGCCTTTAAAGTCCTCAGGGCAAAATTATACGATATGAAGCTACAGGAGCAGAACAAGGAAGTGGCTGCGGAGCGCAGAAGTCAGGTCGGCACCGGAGACAGAAGCGAGAGGATCAGAACCTACAACTTCCCACAGAGCAGAGTTTCGGATCACAGAATCGGCGTCACCCTCTACAAGCTGGATTATTTCCTGGATGGGGACATGGATGAGATCATCGATGGCCTGATCACTTCAGACCAGGCAGAGAAAATGCGTACGTTCTAAATTGTTCTAAATTGCTTTAAGTTGGCGCAAATATAAACAGCCAAACCCCAAACAATCAAACGCCAAACGCAAAAGCCAAACCCCAAACCCCAAAGCTACTAATAGGTGTGAAATGACGAAAATATTTGATGTGACAGATTTAAATAAAGAGACGATCCTTGAGATCGAAGAGTTCGCGGATAACGAAGCTTTTGAGCGGGTAGAAGCCGCGCTTGTACATGTGGATGAAGCAGCTATTATTTTAGCAGCCGGCGGAACCGTTGCCTTTCCTACGGAGACGGTCTATGGTCTGGGGGCAAATGCCCTGGATCCCGAGGCGGTTGCCAAAATATTTGTGGCAAAAGGAAGGCCTTCTGACAATCCGATCATCGTGCATATCGCCAAGGCCAGTGATATTACCCAGTTATCGACAAAACTGACACCAACCATCGTGAAGCTCATCGACGAGTTTTGGCCCGGGCCACTGACTTTGGTTTTACCAAAGACCTCGGCAGTGCCGGATATCGTCACAGCGGGGCTGCCGACGGTGGGCATCCGGATGCCGGATGACCCAGTGGCCCTCGAACTCATCAAAAGGTCGGGCTGCCCTATCGCGGCGCCCAGCGCCAACATTTCCGGTACGCCCAGCCCAACTCGGGCAAAGGACGTGGTCATGGATCTTGATGGCAAGGTCGACGTTATATTGATGGGCGGAGACTGCAGGGTAGGTATCGAATCTACAGTGCTGGATATGTCCGGCGATGTGCCGACCATACTACGGCCGGGCTTTATTACCAGTGAAGATATCAAAGAGCTGATTGGAGGCAAGGTTGAGATGGATCCCGGCATTACGGACCAGCTAAAGACGCCTAAGGCTCCGGGAATGAAATATACCCACTACGCACCAAAGGCGACCATGACAGTCTTCGAAGGGAGACGGGAAAAGGTGATTTCTGAAATTGCCAGAATCAAGGCGCTTAATGAAGCCAACAGCATCAAGGTAGGCGTCATCATGTTTGAGGAAAGAGATTTCATACTGGCTGCCAGCGCGTTTTTCGCAAGGCTTAGGGACCTGGATTCTGAGGGCGTAGACCTGATTTTGGCAGGAGCTATGAGCAAGAATGATTCCCTGGGATTTGCCATTATGAACCGTATGATGAAAGCGGCGGGCTACAATATCGTTAAGGTTTAAAGAGCTTACACATAATCATAAAACAATAAAATAATCACAAAATAATTAAAGGAGGGTACAGTAATGAGAATTGCACTGGCCAGTGACCACGGCGGACTTGCTCTTAAGGAGCAGATCAAGGCTTATTTGGATGAAGAAAATTACGACTATCACGATATCGGCGTAGATTCGGAAGCCTCCGTAGACTATCCTGTTTATGGCAAGCTGGCAGGTGAAGCTGTTGCCTCCGGAGACTATGACCGGGGGATCGTCTTTTGCGGCACCGGCATCGGCATTTCCATCGCAGCCAACAAAGTTCACGGCATCAGATGTGCCCTCGTCACCAACGCCTATATGGCTGAAATGAGCCGAAAGCACAACAATGCCAACATGCTGGCCCTTGGCGGCAGAGTCCTCGACACTGATACGGCGATCAAACTGGTGGAAATATTCCTAAATACAGACTTTGAAGGCGAGCGGCATCAGCACCGGGTCGATCTACTTGATAGCATGTAAAGAGGAACTACTATTTTGATTGATAGAATAACTTATAAAATACTGTTTCGGAATGCTTTAAAAAATCCATTTAATCATTTTTTCAATATAACACTATAATTAACGCATATAATAAATTTATCAATATAATTTAATTTTGACGGAGGGCATGAAAATGGGGAAAGTACACATATTTGATCATCCGCTGATTCAGCACAAACTGGCAATCATGAGAGACAAAAATACCAGCGTAAAGGATTTCAGAGATCTGGTGAAAGAAGTTTCAATGCTAATGGCTTTTGAAGTGACCAGGGAGCTTCCTCTTACGGACGTTGAAATCGAGACCCCTATCTGCAAGGCGCCTATGAAAATGCTCAAGGGCGAAGACATCGGCATCGTTCCCATTCTAAGAGCGGGACTCGGCATGGTGGATGGTATGCTGCAGCTGATTCCAAATGCTAAGGTGGGCCATATCGGTCTTTTCAGAGATCCGGTCACCAAGCTACCGGTGGAGTATTATTGCAAGCTTCCATCAGACCTGGAGACCAGACAGCTCATCGTGGTGGATCCCATGCTGGCTACCGGCGGATCCTCTGTTGCTGCCATAGATTTAATCAAATCCAAGGGCGGCAAAAAAATCATGCTCATGAGCCTGATTGCTGCACCTGAAGGCGTTAAAGTAGTTCAGGAAGCCCATCCGGATGTGGATATTTATGTAGCCGCAATGGACAGCCATCTGAATGATCACGCCTATATTGTACCTGGTCTGGGCGATGCCGGAGACAGACTTTACGGCACAAAATAATTTCACAGACAACAATTTCGGAGGACCAAATGGATAACGTATTTGATGTATTAAAAGAAAGAGGCTTTCTAAAGCAGACAACTCACGAGAAGGAAATCCGCGAGCTGCTTGGAAGTGAGAAAGTCAGCTTCTATATTGGTTTTGATCCTACAGCGGACAGTCTTCATGTAGGACATTTCATGCAGGTCATCATCATGATGCATATGCAGAATTATGGACATACGCCCATCGTTCTCATCGGCGGTGGCACGGGAATGGTAGGAGATCCTTCCGGAAGAACGGACATGAGAAAGCTCATGACCAAGGAAGACGTCATCGCCAACTGCAATAAATTTCAGAAAACCTTTACCAAATTTCTTGATTTTTCAGATGGCAAGGCCATTTCGGTCAATAATGCGGAGTGGCTTCTCGATCTGAATTACGTGAATTTTATACGGGATATCGGCAGACATTTCTCCGTCAACAGAATGCTGACGGCTGATTGCTTTAAGCAGCGTATGGAGACTGGGCTGTCGTTTCTTGAATTCAATTATATGCTGATGCAATCCTACGATTTTCTCGAGCTCTACAAAAGGCACAACTGCCGGATGCAGTTTGGTGGAGATGATCAGTGGTCCAATATTATCAGCGGTGTCGATCTGGTCAGAAGAGAGGCCGGAGTTCAGGTTTTCGGCATGACCTTTACGCTGCTCACCAACAGCGAAGGCAAAAAAATGGGCAAGACTCAGAAGGGCGCCCTCTGGCTTGACGCCGAGAAAACTTCACCCTATGAATTCTATCAGTACTGGAGAAATGTTGAGGATGCGGACGTCAGGAATTGCCTGAGCCTGCTGACCTTCCTGCCTATGGAAGAAGTTAACGCTCTGGGAGCCCTGAAGGATTCCGAAATCAACAGAGCCAAAGAAGTTCTGGCTTATGAGGTCACCAGACTGGTTCATGGTGAAGACGAAGCCGGAAAAGCCCAGGAAGCAGCAAGAGCATTGTTTTCAGGCGGCGGAAGTCTTGAGGATGTACCAAAAACTGTAATTTCAGCCGGTGAATTTGGCGGAGAAGGCATGAATGTGGTCTCCCTGTTGACTGCGGTAAAACTCGTACCCAGCAGAAGCGAAGGTTTTAGAACCATCGACCAGGGCGGGCTGAGTATTGATGACATCAAAGTCAGCAACCCCAAGATGATGATCACTGTGGACCATTTCACAGAAGGCAAGCTTCTCCTCAAAAAAGGTAAAAAAACCTACCACATGGTCGAATTAGGCTAAACTGTATTTAACGACTGCTTTGATATAAACGGGCCTGATTCGATGGAATTTCGGCCCCTTTAAACCCAGGAAAGCCCAACTTTGTGCTTGACACAGGGGGGATCACTGGTTATAATTGATATGCTATGTATGGAAGAATCCGTTAGCCCCGGATTTTTGCATTTATATAATACGAAGATTGCAGGGAATTGTGGAATCCCTTGCCTAAACAAAATATTGGGAGGTCAATTACATGAAATGTTTCATTGCAAAACCTCTTGAAGTTGTAAGAGAATGGTATATCATCGACGCAGAGGGCAAGACTCTCGGCAGAATGGCTACTGAGGTTGCTTCAATTTTAAGAGGAAAAAGAAAACCGATTTATACACCTCACGTTGATACCGGTGACTATGTGATCATCATCAACGCAGAGAAGGTAGACGTTACAGGCAAAAAAAGAACAGACAAGATGTACGCACATCACACCGGATATCCAGGTGGTCTTAGAGAAATATCCTTCGAAAAATTACAGGCCAAGAGACCTGAAGAAATTATCAGACATGCGGTCAAAGGCATGATGCCTAAAGGAAAATTAGGCAGGCAGATGTTTAAAAAACTTAGGGTTGTTGTCGGTGCAGAGCATAAGCACGAAGCACAAACACCAAAAGTTTGGAATTTCTAGAGAGGGGAGGAATCATAAATGGCAAAGATGCAGTATTATGGAACCGGAAGAAGAAAATCATCCGTTGCGCGCGTTAGATTGATCCCCGGTAAAGGAATTGTCACAATCAACAAAAAACCTCTTAACGATTACTTCGGAATGGAAATTCTGAAGAAAGAAGTTATGAGACCTTTTGGCATTGCTGGCGCTGAAGGCAAATTTGATGTCATCGCTACTGTTACAGGCGGCGGTTTCACCGGACAGGCCGGAGCTTTAAGGCATGGGATTTCAAGAGCCCTGATTAAATCAGACATTGAAATGCGTCCAGCCCTTAAAAAGGCAGGCTTCCTGACCAGAGACTCCAGAATGAAGGAAAGAAAAAAATACGGACTCAAGAAAGCAAGAAAAGCTTCACAGTTCTCGAAACGTTAATCAAACAGGCGGCCGTACATCGGCCGCTTTTTTATCTCATAGTGGGTGCGAATTTTGTCAACACTGCAAAACCAAAAGCCAAAAATCGGATATATCTACGTCATCATCGCAGCAAGCTGTTATGCCATGATCGGCATCTTTGGGAAAATGGTGCTCAACACAGGTATTTCAGCCTTCCAGCTGTTATTCTATCAGTACGTTATCATGACATTATGTCTTGGAGCCTTGATTCTCTTTAAGAATCCGAGGGATTTTCGCATTTCCAGGAAGACCCTAGGCAACTTGATCATTCAGGGTGCTATCGGCGCCACGGGTACCTCCGTCTTTTATTATCTTGCCATCGAGAGAATCAACGTAGGTATGGCATCAATGCTGCTTTTCACTTATCCCATCTTCGTGAATTTGTTTTTCATTTTCAGCGGAATCAGGAAAATTGGCACAGTAAGTAAAATTGCCTTAGCCTTGGCGTTCATTGGAAGCAGCCTGGTGCTCAATATCTTCACAACCGGGCTTTCGGGCATTTCAGTAATCGGGATTAGTCTTGGCATTTTGGCAAGCTTCTGTTATGCTTTTTTTAACATTTATGCTGACTTAAAGCTCAGTAATGTAAAGGCTGTCGTTCTGAGCTTTTATACTTCTTTGACCACCATGCTGGTCAGCATTATTCCCTTAGTCATAATAGGTCAAATGCCAGCGGCTTCAGGAAGTGGGAGTCTAATCTCCGAGCAAATGGCTCTTCTAACAAGTTTGGCGAGCCAGGGCCTTTTATATCAAATGTTGGGGAATCTATTACTTCTGTCGCTAATCTGCGGAGTGCTGCCGACGATTCTCATGTATAAAGGCATCAGTCTTGTCGGAGCGGATAAAGCATCAATCATATCGACCTTCGAACTGCCTTTGACGATTATCTTTGCCTTTATATTTCTAAAAGAGACGATGGTTTTAATGCAGATAGTGGGTATTATAATGATTGTAGCGGCAGTGCTGCTGCTGCATAAGTCGGAAAAAGGAGGACTCTAAAATGTATACAAATAGAGAAGTATCCATATGCCAGATTATGCTGCCTTCCCAGGCCAATATGGCAGGTAACGTTCACGGCGGAGAAATCATGAAGATGATGGACACCGCAGCCGGCGCGGTAGCCATAAAATATGCCAGATGCAATGTGGTAACCGCCAGAGTGGATGAGCTGCAGTTCTTAAAGCCGGTCCTATTGGGATCGATGGTCACCTGTACTGCCACTATAGTTTATGTCGGCAATACAACCGTAGAAGTTGTTGTAACAACCGAAGTCGAAGACCTTGAATCTGATATCGGCCCAGAGGTGGCTTTAACAGCCTATTTCACGATGGTTGCCCTCGACAAGTCAGGCAAACCCAGAAAGCTGACGCCTTTTATCCCCGAAACCGAAACAGAAAAGCAGCTCTATGCTGATGCAGAAGAAAGACGCGCAACCTATAAGAAAAAGTTGAAATAAAGATCAAGGGAAAACTCCTTAGAAACTAAGCGGAAAGTTCACTATAGATCAAACAAAAAACTCCCGAAAATGAACGTTTTTTTTAAATTTTATGTGGCAATATTGATCAATATAAGGTAGAATAAAATTCGGACATCAAACAGACCGATTGGCCTTCACATGGGGGGTTAGCTCAGCTGGGAGAGCGCATGGCTGGCAGCCATGAGGTCAGGGGTTCGATCCCCCTATTCTCCACCATAAAAGAAAAATAGCCCTTGCGGCTATTTTTTCTTTTATTATGAACGAAGAATAGGGGGATCGAACCTGAACGGGCATCGAGCTGTGAGGAAAGCATCGTGGATGCTTTCCAGCGAGATGGTCCGAGCCCTGTGCTTGGGCGAAGGACGGCAGATGCGACAGAGGAGTATCTGCAAATCCCCCTATTCTCCACCAATGCTTGTAAAACTCCCGTAGAACTTTGTTGCTGCGGATGTAAATTGCTCGTTACGTATGCTATATACGTGCCTCTCAATTTCATCCTGGCGCCTCGTTCTGCGGGGGTTTTCATTCGCATTACAAAACGTTGAAATCCCAAGGGTTACAGGCCTTTGGAATTTTTTCGTGTGCGCCCAAAAACAAAAACGTTCACAAACGTTCACAAATCAAAAAAATAGCAGGATATTTTATTTATGAAAAATATATTTGTTTACCTTCCGATGTGCCGTCGGTTGGCTAATGCCTAACTCCTTAGCAACGCCAATTGTGGTGCCATGTTTTGAATAAGAACTGATTATTTGATCTCTCTCACATAACATAAGGGTATCTGATAAGTTTGCCTCTCCTTTTTTTGCTGGCGAGACAGAAAATGTGTTTTTAGTAGGAACAGAGTCCTCGCCAATTTCGTCAAACTCCGCTGTAATAATTAATCTTTCTATTATATTCTCTAGCTCTCTTATATTACCAGGCCACTGATGAGACAACAAACGCAAATAGGCAGTAGGCGATAAGGTTTTTGCATGAGCATACTTTTCATTGAAAAATTTCATTTTATGCTGAATTAATTCTATTATATCTTCCTTGCGTTCCCGGAGGGGTGGAATATTGATATTAATTACATTAACTCTATAAAATAAATCTTCTCTGAAGAGATGGTTTTCAATCTCCTCATTTAAATTTTTATTTGATGCTGTAATTAATCGAAAATCTACATGTATTTCCTTTGTGCCGCCTACTCTAACAAATATTTTATCTTGAATGACTTTTAATAGTTTAACTTGTAGATTTGAGGATAATTCTGAAATTTCATCAAGAAAAAGTGTGCCCTTATCAGCAATTTGAATAAGACCGATTTTTCCTTCTTTTTTAGCTCCTGTAAATGATCCTGCCTCATAACCAAAGAGCTCAGATTCTATTAGACTATCAGGAATGGCACCACAATTTATTTCCACAAATGCTTGATCTGATCTGCTACTTCTCGAGTGAATATATCGAGCTAGTAAAGTTTTGCCAACACCAGACTCTCCGGTTATCAACACGTTTGTATCATATTTTGCAACCTTGAGCGCGAGGCTCATTACTTTTTTCATATCGACAGATTCCGCAATAATTCTATCCCCATCATATATCTGATCTCTTAATTCGCTAATTTCTGCTGTATATTTCTCGATTTTTGTTTCTAATTCACTATATTGTTGTTGTAATGAGAGAAATTCTGTAATATCCCGAGAAAAGCTGATGACCTTAATAATCAAGCCGTTTTCATCTTTAATCGGCACAGCAGATACGACAATATCTCTACCCATATTATTCTTTTGGCGCATGGTAGTCTTCTGGCCAGTTTTTAGAACTATTGCGGTTATTGAAGGTTTAAATACACCTTCTTCTTCCAGCTGATAAACCGTCTTTCCCATTATATCAGCCCGGCTAACGCCATACATGGCCTCAAAACTCTTACTAAGCCATATAATAACTCCACTGGCATCAGAGATTAAGATGTCGTCATGAATGGCATCTAAGATATCGTCAAGTTCATCGTAATTGCTTTTCTTTTTAGCATTCAAAAACAACCCACCTCCAATTATGCGTTAAGAATATCGAATTTTTCTTCAAGCAAATCAACAGCACTTAGAACAGCTTTGACACAATAATTCTCCAGATTATCGTGGGCTTTTTCATACCCATCTGGTGTGGTTATATCACATCTGATGATCTCTTTACAATATATAGAGCCATTGCTTGCTTCGAAATCTTTCATAAATTCTCTTACGATATTATGGTAATTCCAAATATCATCCCCCGTTGGAGATTGAACAGGCCCATACTTAAGGCCGAGAAGCATAGCACTCCCGCAAACCGCCCCGCAAACACCTTGAGTTCGTGCAAGACCACCTCCGAAAGAGAGCGCTAGTTTTAAAGCTGTTTCCCTGCTTTCTATTCCGCCAAAAATATCATAATATGCCACGAAAATAGATTGAGCACAATTGCAGCCGGAATAATGATTTTGAACTACCAAATCTTTTCTACTTTCCATAACCCGCCTCCTATCGAAATTTAATCTTTATAACTTCATATGATTCATGTCAATTTATATTATAGTATTTTTCATAACTAACAGGTAAATAATTTTAAATTAAATGCAGGCGAGTTGAAACTCGCCTGCTTTAAAAATCGGGTAAATATCAACTATCTTTTTCCGTTCTTTCTTTGCAAAGCAAGCGCTGATATAAATTCGTGCATGACATTTGCAGCCATATAGGCGGTTATTCCAGCGGGATCAATAATGGGAAGAACCTCTACAAAATCTGCCGCTATAAAATTTAAATCTTTCATTTCTCTGATA
>JBBRXH010000003.1:0-29435 GCA_038248565.1 Peptostreptococcales bacterium
CGCCTCTACCATCTGCATCAGATGTTTATTTCTGCTGGCTGCGAAGATCAGATGGTGAAATCTGGTATCGCACTTGATCATCAGCGCCATATCCCCCATCCTTAAGGCTTCGTCGAAGCGCTGTGAGGTTTCCAAAAGTTCCATCTGTTCTGCCTTGGTCATTCTCTTGGCAGCCAAATAAGCGGCAAGCCCTTCGAGGGTGCTTCTCACTTCGAGTATATCCACCATATCTTTGACCGATACATCGGAAACATAGGCTCCCCGTCTTGGTTCAATGGTGACCAGTCCCTCTTTTTCCAGTTTTCTGATGGCTTCTCTGATGGGCGTACGACTGACGCCCATGTCTTCGGCAAGTTCTATCTCCATCATCCTGGTTCCGGGTTTGATCTCTCCTCTTAAAATGAGATCTCTCAGTTCTTCATAGACGATTTCTCTCAGTGGTCTATGGCTTTGAATATCAAAATTAAGCATAATTACTCCTCTTTTCTGTTTCTTTGTTTAGGTTTTGTTTTAGTTTTGTTTTAGTATTGTTTTATCTGGCCTGTACCAAATAAGTGTCCCTGTTGAGTTCCTTCATGACGTCAAATGCTTCTATAGCCGTTGATTTATCAACGAATATGCCAAATATTGACGGACCGCTTCCACTCATTAGGCAGGCCTTCGGGTCGCATTCCCGCATCTTGTTCTTTGTATACATGACTATACAATACTCTTCTAAGGTAACATTTTCAAGTACATTTATCATGTTTTTTGAAATTTTAGTCCAATTATTTTCCATCAGGCCCGCTATAAGCTCTTCCGTGTCCGGCCTTTCGGTGATACCGGATATCATCAGGCTTCCGTAGACTTTTGCCGTCGAAACGCTCAAAGGCGGCTTGGATAGAAGGATCCAGCAGTCTTTAAAAACCGTCAGCGGCTGATTATCCGCTCTTCTGATCGGGCTGAGTTTTTCCCCGATGCCTTCGGCTAAGGCGCAGGTATCCCCCGCGTTTCCCATAATGCAGAAGGGGACATCTGCCCCCAGCTTTTTGCCGGCAGCCATCAGTTCCGCAGCAGGCATCTTTAAGGACCAAAGGGCGTTCAGCGCCTGAATCACCGCCGCAGCATCAGTGCTGCCGCCAGCCAGGCCGGCTGATACCGGGATATTTTTGTCGATATGGATCCTGATGCTGCCAGGTTTTGGCTGTCCCCGCTTCGAGCTGATCTCTGCCATGAGCTCTGCCGCGGCATAGGCAATGTTGAATCCATCCGTCGGAAGCTCAGGGTTACTCGTAGTCAGGTGTATTCCAGACGCGCCATCTTCTTCATAACTGACGGTGACGGTATCAGCCAAGTCTATCTGCTGCATAACCATGCGCACTTCATGGTAGCCGTCTGCTCTTTTAGCCAGGACGTCCAGGGAGAGGTTAATCTTAGCGTAGGCTTTTAACGTAATTTGCTGCATTCCGGTCTCCAATCAAAATTAAAACTCCCGCCATTTCTAGCAGGAGTTTTAAAGTCAGGTGTAAATAGGTTTTATCTTTCTACGATGAGTGCCGTTCCCTGTCCGCCGCCGATGCACAGCGTTGCCAGACCGGTTTTGGCATCTCTCTTTTGCATTTCATGAATCAGAGATACAAGGATCCTGGCGCCGGATGCTCCGATAGGATGTCCGATGGCAATAGCTCCTCCATTGACGTTTAATATTGAAGCGTCAAAACCCATTTCTCTGCCGACCGCAACAGCCTGCGCTGCAAAGGCTTCATTGGCTTCGATCAGATCAAGGTCAGAAACCTTTAATCCGGCTTTTTCTAAAGCTTTTGTTGAGGATGGTACAGGTCCGATGCCCATGATTTTAGGATCAACCCCAGCTGATGCGTAGGATTTTATGGTGCAAAGGGCTTTAAGTCCAAGCTCGTCGGCTTTCTCTTTTGACATAACCACGATGGCGGCTGCTCCGTCATTGATTCCGGAAGCATTGGCAGCTGTTACGACGCCATCCTTCTTGAATGCAGGTCTTAAGGCAGCAAGTTTTTCCGGGGTTGTCCCGAATTTAGGAAATTCATCTGTATCAAATATGATCGGATCGCCTTTCCTCTGAGGAATGACTACCGGAACGATTTCGTCTTTGAATCTGCCGGATTTTATAGCGGCTTCAGCTTTATTCTGTGAGTTTGCCGAAAAGGCATCAAGCTCTTCTCTGGTCAGGCCCCACTGCTCAGCTACGTTTTCTGCAGTGATACCCATATGGTAATTGTTGAAAACATCTGTAAGTCCATCATAGACCATCATATCAACCATCTTGGTGTCGCCCATTCTGGCTCCCCATCTTGCGGAGGGAACGACGTAGGGTGCAAGGCTCATGTTTTCGGTTCCGCCTGCGATAACGCAGTCTGCATCTCCAGCTTTAATGATTTGTGCTGCAAGGGCAACGGATCTCAGTCCCGAACCACAAACTTTATTGATGGTAAGGGAAGGGACTTCCTGTGGAATTCCCGCTGCGATGGATACCTGTCTTGCTATATTCTGGCCTAGTCCGCCCTGAAGCACGCAGCCGAATACGACTTCGTCCACTAATTTTGGATCGATCCCGGCTCTTTCCATAGCGGCTTTAACTGCTATAGCGCCCAGGGTTGCTGCGTCTGTGTCTTTAAGTGCTCCACCATAACTACCTACCGCTGTTCTGACTGCACTGACTATTACGACTTCTCTCATAATCTTATATCCTCCTCTATTTATGGTTTGATTTCGCTTAAAACCCGTAACTCTTGCATATTGTATGCAAGATCGATGATGTTACCATAATAATATCCTTTGGAGATAATTACAAGTGGTAGGTTAAAAGTCGAAAAATTCAAACTTCGCCGCAAATTCAAAGTTATTGCTGCATCTATACAATTTTATCCGTCCTCATTAGAGGTCTGATTTAAAAATCGCGATATAATTTTCCAGGAGCTTGACCGGATGGTAGGACAGCTTGGCTTTCCTGAGGCCGGCGATGCCCATATCCTCTTCCCTGTTGATGCATTTGACGTGAGCGGCAACGTGCCTGCAAAATTCATTATTGATTACCTGGTATAGTCCCCTGTATTCAATATTGGCTTTTTCAACATGGACCGTTACGGTTTTTTTGCCGAGATATCCCCCGATGCTCAGCGCCTGAATCTTGCCGTCAATTAATATGGCGCCTGCCAGGTAGCCCACCTTTTCCAGATTTCTCAAAGCATCTTCCATCGCCAGTTCTTCCATCATGAGTAGCTTCATTTCATGATCCGGCAGGCATTTTCGCGCATTAAAAGCATGAATAAAGTCCATAGCATCATCCGCCATGGCGGAGGTCAATTCTACATACTCGTAAGTATAGTTATTATAGAAATAATTCAGATGATTTTTTTTAGGGTGATATTTCCTGCCCTTCAGCTCAATCAGCTCCTGGGTCGAATAGACATAGTCATAATTAGGCCTATCTGCAATAAAATCCAGCTGATTTGGAAAGGCAAGCTCAAGAAATTCGCGCATATGAAAGGGCAGCAGCCGAATACTGAAAACAAAACCTTTATCCTCAAAGATCTTTTTGGCTTCTCTGATGGTAAAAGCCAGCGATTCCGGCTCGTATTTCCCATTTCTGGTCAGTGGAGGGAATAAAAAGGGTTCTTCCTGATCGGTTTCAAGATGGCTCATGCCTGAAATACAAAGGTAGTCTCCGATGATTTGCCAGCTGAACTGGTTGATATTGCGCCACATATAGAGGGATGTCAGTGAGAAGCTTGAACCCCTGTAGTCAAAACCTTCCAGATACTCTCTGAGGATCTTTCTATTTTCCAGGGTTATTTGATTTTCCAGTAGAAACATGTCTCGCCTTTCTTATTTTACCAGGGCTGAAATAGCCTTGAATTCAGGTGCTTTGGCACTGACGCAGAGTTCAAAAAGCGCTGCCTCACAGGTGGTGCCCACAGCTCCGGCATCGCCCATTCTGCGCTGGGCATATTTTTTGTCGTTGTTATTTCTGGAGGCTATGCAGTCGTTGATGATAAACACTTCATAACCGGAGGACAGAAGGTCGAGAACCGTCTGCTGTACACAGACGTGGGACTCGATTCCCGAGACCAGGACAATTTTCTTTTTTGTCTGTTCAAGGGCTTCAATAAATGCAGGCTCTCCGCAGCAGCTGAAGCTTATCTTTTCGATGGGCGCAAAGTTTTCGCCTAAGGCTTCTTTGATCACTGCTACTGTTTCTCCAAGACCCTTGGTGTATTGCTGGGTCACTAGGGTTGGCAGCCCAAGTATCCCGCAGCCCTTGATCAGCTTTGCCGTTGTCAGTCCAAGCGCTTCCTGATCTCTCATGATGGGCATCAGTCTCTCCTGAAAATCGATGACCAGGAGGACAGCGTCTTCTTTTTTCATTTTTAATTCTTTCAATTCCCATTCTCCTTATTCTATTGTATCTTACGCGCTTTTTTATCTTACGCGCTTTTTTATCTTACACGTTTTGATAGCTCAAGATTTCAAATTTCTTAAAGCTTAAGACCCCAGGTCTTGACCTCTTCGATAAGCTTGTGAT
The DNA here is from genome assembly GCA_038248565.1 of Peptostreptococcales bacterium. Taxonomy (GTDB): domain Bacteria; phylum Bacillota; class Clostridia; order Peptostreptococcales; family Anaerovoracaceae; genus JBBRXH01. The sequence goes on from JBBRXH010000003.1 coordinate 4,541, forward strand.
TAGTCAAATCAAACTGGAGCGGGGTGATGGAGACATAACCGTTCTGGATAGCGATAACGTCGATATCCTCCGGCAAGTTTTCATACCATAAAGGAGTGCCTGAATACCAGACATAGGCCTGACCCGCCGGATTCGTCCTCATATCGAAATATTCATCGTATTCCCTTGCGCCGAGTCTGGTTATTTTAACCCCTTTTATTTCCGCTATCGGCAGGTCCGGAACGTTAATATTCAGAACCGTCTTTATATCCAGGTTCTTTAGGGCGATATCCATGGCCTGGATCGCCATAGCTGCACAGCCTTCAAAATGCTTGGGGTGGTGGCTGTCGCAGGAGACCGCAATGGAGGGAACGCCGCAGATGCTGCCTTCGATAGCGCCGGAGACTGTCCCGGAGTAAAGAGTATCTGTACCCAGGTTTGGTCCATGGTTAATTCCGGAATAGACCAAATCTATCTTGATATCCTCCTGGAGAAGGTTTTTAATCGCCAGCTTGACGCAGTCCGCTGGTGTCCCGGAAATTTTCCAGGCTTTAACCGCACCTTCCAGTTTGACTTCTTTTACTGTAATAGGAGCTTCTACCGTTATGCCATGCCCACAGGCACTTTTTTGGGTGTCCGGCGCACAGACATAAACCTTGGCTATTTCAGACAGGGCTTTTACAAGGGCCCCTATTCCCTTTGCATTGATCCCGTCATCGTTGGTTACTAAAATATTGATCATTCATATTACCTGCTTTCATCCAGATATTATACCACATTGGTCCTTATAAAAACAATTTCATTAGGATTCAAACTTCATTTCCCTGCAAAAATCCCATAGAACTTCCTCATCGATACAATTGAGCAGCAATCTGTTGCCGGAGCCTATTCTGGTGCTATGGGAAGGTATGATATATTTCGCGTGCTGCCTTATGGCTAGTATTTTGACCCCCTTTGGCATAACCAGTTCTTCAATGCGATAGCCTATAGCCGGGGAGTCGAAGGAAACGTAAACGCCCAATACCTGAATATCATCTATTTCATCCGAATAGTCGTTGAAATGCTTCAGTACATAATCCCGGCTGGCATCTTCAACAAAGTTCATCTTTCTGGCCAGAGGCCTCAGCAAGGTTCCCTGGATGATAATCGAAGATAAGGCGATGAAGAAGACGATGTTAAAGATCTGATTTGCAGCCCCGATTCCTGCTATAAGGGGATAGGTTGCAAAGACTATGGAAGCTGCTCCTCTAAAGCCCACCAGCGATATAAAAATCTGTTCCTTAATCGGGACTCTAAAGAGGCTAAGTATGGGAATAACGGCGAGAGGCCTGACAACCAAAATCAGCAGTACTGAAATAATAATACCAGGAAGGGCTACTTCGCCCAGCTGGCTGGGAAATACCTGAAGTCCCAGAGTTACAAAGAGTACGATTTGCATCAGCCAGGATTGCCCGTCAAAAAACCTGATAAAACGCATTTTTAAGATAAAGCTGCTGTTGCCTATAATAAGTCCTGTCACAAAAATGGCCAGGAAATAGTTCCCTCCGATAGTCATAGTAAAGGCATAGAGAAAGAGTACCAGGGCGATTCCGAAAATGGGATAAAAACCATCCACATCCAGGCGTATTCTATTCAGGAGCCAGACTGAAAAAAATCCTGCAAAGAGTCCGACCAGCATCCCGAATATAACTTCAGCTGCCAGTATGGCGGCGATGCTTCCTGGTGAAAAGCTGGGATTCAGATTAATGCTGATCAGCACCACCGTCAGCAGATAGGACATGGGATCGTTGCTTCCGCTTTCAAATTCCAGCAGTGGGGCCAGCTTGCCCTTTAAGGTGATCTTTTGGGATCTCAAGGTCGAAAAGACTGAAGCTGCATCTGTCGAGGAAACAATAGCGCCAAGAAGCAGGCACTCAAGGAGAGTCATTGACGTTGCATAATAGGCGATTGCGCCGACACCGGCAGTGGTAATCAGGACTCCCACCGTCGACAGGGCTATTCCCCGGGCAACGATACTTTTACCCATCCGCCACTGAAAGTCCATGCCACCATAAAACAGGATGAAACATAGGGCTACGTTGCCTATTTCCTTTGTCAGAAAGGGATTATCAAACTTAATGCCAATCAGGCCATCAGAGCCCATAAACATTCCGATGCCGACGAAAACCAAAAGGATAGATACGCCGAACCGGGAAAGGTACTTGCTCGCAAAGATACAAAAAAGCATCAGAATCGAGATTAATATGATCATATGTTGCGTCTGCATAGGCTCACCTCCCTATGGTTTTATAATACCATAAGAATTTTCGGATTAATATGTTTTATGGTTCTATTATTTGGTATACTGAACTCACTCAAAAAATACTATGATGTTAATTTAATACAAAAATTTAAATATAAAGGGGGTTTTAAAATGATCTACGCCACCATTGAATACAAAGGGCAGCAGAAAGTCTGCTGCGTCGATAGAGCTGGAGATCGGATCTTTTTAACAGATACATTCTTTGAAGATCAGGGGCTTCCCTGCCCAGAGGATATGACGGATTTTATATCGGCCTTTAAACCTGAATTCACAGATGATCTGGCTGTATTCTTCGGCAGCAGGCCTGAGCTGGCGATTTGCATGGATGAGGTCAATCTTCTGGCACCAATCCCGGCGCCAAAACGCAATCTGGTTTGCCTTGGCAAAAACTATGCTGACCACGTCCATGAAATCAAAGGGCTTACAGGCGGAACCGGCTCCATTCCCAAAGCGCCTATATATTTTACCAAAGCCACCCATACGGTAATTGGACCCGAGGCAACGATTCTGCGCCACGAGGGCATTACCGCCAAGATCGATTACGAGGTAGAACTGGCCATCATCATCGGTAAGGCTGGAATAAATATCGCTCCGGAAGATGCCGAGGACTATATCTTTGGTTATACTGTCGCCAACGATATCTCTGCCAGAGATCTTCAGACAGAACACAACCAGTGGTTCAAAGGCAAAAGCCTGATCAGCCACTGCCCTATGGGTCCTTGGATCCTGCCAAAAGTGCTGGCACCTTTTCCGGTCAAGCTGGACATCAAGTGCTATATCAACGGAGAAATCAGGCAGAATTCCAATACGTCAAACCTAATTTTTGATATTCCAACCATCATCAGCGACTTATCACGGGGATATCAGCTATTACCCGGCGATATCATCCTGACGGGTACACCGGCAGGCGTAGGAATGGGTTTTGATCCCCCAAAATTCTTGCAGCCCGGGGATGAGGTCTGCTGCCTCATCGAAAACATCGGGGCCCTGTTCAATGTGGTAGAAGATCCAGAACCTCCCCAATAGCATCATTTATAACCAGATCTGCCCGGTCATCACAGGAAGTCTGGGATTTATTAATCAGCAGGAGTTTTTTGCCCCGGTAATAATTGATCAGCCCTGCCGCCGGGTAAACTACCAGAGAAGTGCCTCCGATAATCAGCACATCCGCCCGGCTTATGGCTTCAACAGCCTTACTTATTACTGTTTCATCCAGACCTTCCTCATAAAGCACCACGTTGGGCCGGACGATTCCGCCGCAGGCCTGACATTTGGGTATGCTTCCGGTACAATTCGCCGAATCCATGATATAGTCAAGGTCATAAGTCTTTTTGCACCCCACGCAATGGTTTTTGTGCACGGAGCCATGAAGCTCAAGAACATTTCGGCTTCCTGCGCTCTGATGAAGTCCATCTATATTTTGAGTGATAACAGCTTTGACCTTGCCTTCGGCTTCAAGCCGTGCAAGGGCCTGGTGGGCCTTGTTAGGCAATGCCGCCCTATAAATTAAATTGTTCTTATAGTAGTCGAAAAACAGCTCCGGATGATTTTGAAAAAAGCTGAAACTCAGCAGCTCTTCCGGCGGATAACCGTACTGTTTTACCGCCTGATATAATCCGTTTTCAGACCTGAAGTCCGGTACGCCGCTCTCCATGGAAACACCTGCTCCGCCGAAGAATACGATATTAGAACTGTCCTCGATGATTATTTTTAACTGCTGGATTTTTTGCTCATCCATTTCATCTCTCCAATCGCTTTAAAGCTAATTTATGATCTATCTGATGATTCTTATGCCTGTTAAGACTCTTGCGAATTCATTATACCAATCTCAGTCAGGTTTTTCCAGTAGCGCACCGGCATGCATCTTTTTTGGCAGCGTGGATTGATACGCTCTTTGATGGCGATATTCTCGAAGTAGGTTCTCCAAAGATCCTGATAGCGCTTCTCACCTGTTTCAAATCCGGGGATTTGCTTAGGGTCGAAGGCGCCGATATACCATTTGCCATCTGCACAGAATATGGCTTTGCCTCTCCTCTTATCATAGATAATAAAGCTTTCACTTTTATATCTGTCGGCGAAATGATCCGCCAGCAGTTCAAGGATGTCATGATCCGGCTCCACGCAGCAATAGAGGATGCCGCTGATTTCTGCGAATCTGATCAGCCCCAGAAGCCTTAGCCTTTCGAAGGATACTTTACGTTCTGTCTCCTGCATGGCCAGGACAACGGGATGGGCGTGCATAGAACTGATGCAGCTGCCTTTCTTAAAGCCCATGCGGATATAAGCCAGTATGATATTCTCTTTTTCTTTGTTCGAAGACAGGTGAACTTTATAGGCCCGTTCAAGGGCTTCTTCGGAGATCTTGGTCCGGATACCCTCATAAACAGCCACAGCTTTTTCTTCATCTGTCTCGACTTTTTTAAATGCAGTCAAAATAGAAACCTGATAATCTGCCTCCGGATAGATGCCTTCTGCCCTTGTTTCATAGTAATTTAAGTAGATGCAGGTAAGCAGACCTTCAAAGCTGCCGTCATAAATATAATCAACCATCAGCGTCCACCACTTTCATTTATAGCCAGCTTTTGCGGCAATTCGCTGAACATGGACATCTGGCTCTCTGGTGGCAGAAGCTTAGCTCTGATCAGTTCCGGTTCCTGCCTGACTCCGCCGTAGTATCTTCCGCAGCATGTGAGAAAATATTGGGCACGTTTTACAACGACGCCGAGCTTCTTCAAGTCATCGAACTTGACTGCCGCATGCCTCCGCTGCCTTATAATTCTCTGAGCAGAGGTCATGCCGATGCCTGGTATGCGCAGCAGCTCCTCATAAGATACCTTGTTGACTTCCATTGGGAAATATTTGAGATTGCGAAGGGCCCAGGCAATCTTGGGATCCATCTCGAGGTCAAGAAATGGGTTTGCTTCATCGATGATCTCATCCGCCGTAAATTTATAAAACCGCATGAGCCAATCCGCCTGATAGAGGCGGTTTTCTCTGCGAAGAGGCACTGCAGTCATGCTGGAAGGCAGGAGTCCGGAGGCAGCATTCCCTACGGGAATGTAGGCAGAGAAATAGACCCTCTTCATCTTGAAGGTTTTATAAAGGCTTTCCGAGGTTTTTATGATGCGTCTGTCGCTCTCAGGGGTAGCGCCTATGATCATCTGGGTGCTTTGGCCTGCTGGGGCGAATCTCCCTTTGTAGGCGTTCCGGCTTTGCACCTGCTGCTTATGGTCCATTGGTAATTCTTCACCGGTTTCACGCATGGTCAGTGCATTACCAAAACTATCCGTTATTCCGCCAAGAAGTTTGCGGTCAAGTATGGTCTCTGTTATTTGTTTCATGGGCGCTACGATAGCCGCCATCTTTTTTTGAGGTGCCAGAAGCTCCAGACTTTTTGTGGTTGGCAGTTCGATATTGATGCTGAGCCGGTCTGCCAGAAGGCCTACCTGATGGACGAGCTCCGGCGAAACCCCGGGAACGATCTTGGCATGGATATAACCTGCGAAGCCGTGAACCTCCCTGAGAATTCTTATAGCTCTTGTGATTCTTTCGGTGGTATAGTCCGGAGAAATCTCAACTGCCGAGCTTAGAAAGAGTCCCTCGATATAATTCCTGCGATAAAATTCTATAACCAGAGATGCAAGCTCTTCGGGCTCGAAGCTGGCCCGCTCCACATCGGCAGTTCGCCTGTTGACGCAATACTGACAGTCATAGACGCATTTATTGGTAAAAAGAACCTTAAGAAGTGAAATGCATCTGCCGTCAGCGGACCAGGAATGACAGATTCCCATGCTTTGGGCGCTGCCGATCTTGCCTGTGTTCTCCCGCTGAACTCCGCTGGTGGCACAGGATACGTCATATTTGGCTGCATCGGACAATACTTTTAGTTTATCCAGCAAATCCTGCATCGGATCTCCTTTCCTGCTTACCTATCAATAAGTACGGAACATCTGTTCTTATTATATCCCATCGCGAACATATGTTCAAGTATTTTCCAGAATTTCGATATTTTGATTAAAGCTAGCATTCGTTTTTTTATGCTATAATTAGGTTAAGAATTACTTCTGAAGGAGGTAGCTTTTATGGATACTCAGAACGTTCAGAAAACCGCCCTTGTCCTTAGCGGCGGGGGCTCCAGGGGGGCATATGAAATCGGTGTCTGGCAGGCCCTTAGGGAACTCGGCATCAGAATAGATATCGTTACTGGCACTTCAGTTGGCGCTTTAAATGGCGCGGTCATCGTTCAGGATAAGTTTGAGCTGGCTCTAGATCTATGGTCCAGTCTGGAAACTACAGTTATGGCGCTGGACGCCCCAGGCCATCATACTAAAGAAGTTTTGGCCCGGGATGGCAATGCCTATGGCAATCTAAAAAAAATCCTTTCAGATCATGTGGATGAAAGCCTAATCAGGAATTCCCCAATAGATTACGGCATTGTCACTGTTGAGCTTGGATCCTTCAAACCCATAAATTTATTTATGGAAAACATTCCGGAGGGTCAATTGGTCGATTTTATGCTGGCAAGCTCAGCCTGTTTTCCTGCCTTAAAGTATTATGAGATTGACAACGTCAAATATGTTGATGGTGCTTATGCTGACAACATGCCCATCGGTATGGCTCTTGAGCGTGGCGCCACTAAAGTGATTGCCGTTAACCTGGATGCCATCGGCCTTACCCCGAATAGAAAGAAATTCTCCGACCTGCCTTCAGTTAAAATGATCGAATGCCCCTGGGATCTTGGGAATATACTTGTTTTTGAGAAAAAAAATACGAAGCGCATAATGCGCCTCGGTTATCTTGATGCTCTTAAGGCCTTTGATGCCTTCGACGGAATATTTTATTGTTTCATCAATGGGGATATGGATAAAAGAAGTCTTGGCTCTGCGGAAAGCGCCGGACGTATTTTCGATTTGAACCCGGAGCTGATTTATAGCCGTGAAATCTTCAACGATCAGCTGAAAATGCTCGTAGCCGCCTATACGAAGGAAACTGAAAAAGAGCTCAGTGATGCTGCCGCCGATCTGAAAAGGTGGCGACCTTTTGGTATCCACAATTTGCTTAAAAGGCTGAATGCCAAGACTCTGACCATACTCATCGCACTTCAGATCAGGCAAGGTACTGAAGCCAAAAATGTCCTGGCAGGCAAAGCTGTGAAGGCTTTATTTAAGCAGGAATCTGAGGCTGCCGGTTATCTCATCAGGGCAGGACTTGTTTAAGGTATTCCCTCTCTTTGCCACTTCCTCAATCAGAAAATCACAAAGCTTTTTTGTTGCCTGCTTCTTGCCATAATAGCCCATAGTTTTTTTGAGATGCTGTAATCTTTCAGGATTCTTAAACAGCGTAAATATAGCCTCTTCCAGAGGAAATGTCTTTGTAGCCAGCAGCGCAAGACCATTGTTCAGCATGAATTCGGCATTTCTTTCTTCCTGTCCGGGAATCGGATTAAGCATGATCATGGGAAGCTCCTTGGCCAGGGCTTCCGACGACGTAATCCCGCCGGGTTTGGTTATGATACAGTCCGCAGCATCCATCATAAGATCTATATTGCCCACATAGCCATAAACATCAAAACGCTTTTTTGTTTTGAGTTTTTTAATTTTTCTATACTGTCTCCTATTCTTACCGCAGACCACTAGGGTTTGAAAGTCCACAGGCAGCTCATCCAGCCGCTCTATGGTTTTGTCAATTTTGCCATAGCCCATGCTGCCGCTCATCAGCAGAATAGTAGCCAAGTCCGGGTCCAATTTGAGCTCTTCTCTGGCCTTTTTCTGATTGCCCTTTAAGGAGAATTTGGGCTTTATGGGTATTCCGAATGGGAGCACTTTCTTAATATCAAGACCCTTTTGCATCATCTGATGTTCAAGGAGTTCATTGACCGTGACATAATAATCCAGACTCCGGGCTTCTTCCCATAATGGATGCAGGGTGAAATCCGTTACGATACCTACTGTAATGGCACTGAGGCAACCCTTTTCGATGAGTATATTGACCATGGTCGCTGCTAAGACATGGGTTGAAATAATGATATCCGGCATATACTCGTCGATATAATTGCGAAGCTCAGAGGCCATAAGTGTATTGGTCAGCTTAACAACCGAATATTTAGCGACGGGTTCATTTTTTTTAACCACCAGATCATAAAGCAGAGAAGTGGCTTTGGGTGTAAATTTCGTCGAAAGCATATAGGCTTTTGATAGGGCATCCTGCAGTAGGGGACGTATATAACCGTAGGCGTCGATCATTCTGCATTCAGACCCCAGATTTTCAAAGTATTCCAAAATCGCCTGGCCGGTGGCATGGTGGCCCTGGCCCGTAGACATGCTTAATATGAGCACTTTCATGTTTTATTCTCCTTTGCCTTTTTATAAAGCTTGTGCATTTTCCTCAGCTATTCGTGCTGGTATCTTTATTTATAAGTAAAGAATTTTTTGATAGGCGTTTTATACAAAGCCGCTGTAATTAGGGCGGCTATAAAAAAGCCCACAACGAATTGTACCATATTCCATGGGATGCTGAAAGCAGAGACGGCAAAATTTCCATACATAAGGCCGCCTGCAATATAGTAGCCGAAAACCATCCAAAGGCCGCCTAGGGTCATCCCCAGCAGCTGATAGACCGGAATAACCAAGTGCTCTTTTTTCCTGATATAAATTGCGATGATAATCAAAAATACAGGAATCAATAGTGCTACCAGCATCAGCTGGCTCTGTACGCTGTTGATCAGCTCCCCTAAGGCCGTAATATCCTTGACGTCTGCGGATAATAGGGATTCCGGATTGACTGCTGCCTGATACTGGATGATTTTCTGTACGATCAGATTGAATACCCCCCAAAAGGCAGCGGTAATGATGCAAAGTATGATGATATTTTTTTTATTGTTTATGCATTTTTCGATTGCGAGTCCCATCATCAGTGCCATGATGCCTTTAATGCAAAGGGTCCAGGGTGCCCAGTTGGCATAGCCCACGAAGACGTCTGCCAGTGCTGAACCAACTCCGGCTGCCACGGCCCCGTATCTCCAGCCTAGGATCAATACGGATAAAAATATCATACTGTCTCCGAGATGAATATAGCCGCTGGTAAAAGGTACCGGTATAATAAAAATCATAGTAGCCACTGTAACCAGGGCCATCATCAATCCAGTCAATATAATTTTTCTGGTGTTCATTAGGTTTGCTGTATTTCCCATTGTCTCTTCCCGCTTTCATTTCAAATTGAGCTGCAGACTTTATCTTGTTAATTGGTTTCTTAAGTACTATAATAAACGGAAAGTGTATATAATTAAATATGCAGTTTTGTTTAATTATATAAGTACAGTTAATTATGGGAGGACTCATGATTCCAATTTTAGATTACAGTCTGACTAGGCCCTTATACCTTCAAATCTATACCTACATCAAAGATGCTATTTTAGTCGGCAGTATAAAGCCGGGAGAAAAGCTGCCTTCCTTAAGAGGGCTTGCCAAAGATCTTGGTCTTAGCCTAACAACCATAGGCCTTTCCTATGACCAGCTTCTGGTGGAGGGTTATATCAGCAGCAGGCCTCAGACCGGTTACTTTGTCAACAGCATATCTCCGGGCGCACAGCCGCAAGCGACCGAAAAAACCGATCAAATCTCATCGTCATTAGGCGATATTGCTCCCCAGTGGTTTTATTCAGACCTTTCCTCCTTTGATTTTATAAAGTGGAAGAAGTGCATGAACAGGATCCTAAGCGAGTATTCTCATCTGCTCCTGGAGGAGGGCTCTCCCCAGGGCGAGTTGGCGCTGCGCTCCCAAATATCCCGCTACATCTACCAGTCACGAGGCGTTCTATGCGCGCCCGATCAGATCGTCATCGGCGCCGGCACGCAGCAAATTACCAATTTGCTTACCATCATACTAAGTATGATGGGTATAGAAGACGCCTGCTTCGAAGACCCGGGTTATCGCCCAGCCAGAAGTATCTTCATCGACAGAGGTTTCGGCATTCTGCCTATACCCGTTGAAAAAGACGGGATTCGAATCGAAGGATTGCCCATTGGTATCCGTTCCTCTGTATATGTCAGCCCTTCCAATCAATTTCCCATGGGCTCGGTTATGCCAATTGGCAGAAGGTATGCCCTCCTGGAGTGGGCCAGAACAAATAAAAGCATGATCATTGAGGATGATTACGACAGCGAACTCCGCTATTTTGGACGGCCGATCCCATCTCTTGCCGGCCTCGATCAGGGAGAGAACGTGGTCTATCTGGGATCCTTTTCGTCCACGCTTTTTCCTTCGATAAAGATTAGCTATATGGTGCTGCCCAAAGCTCTACAGAAACTTTTTTCTTCAATCGTGGGCGATTACACCCAGACCTGCTCCAAAGCTGAGCAGCTGACCCTGGCCCTTTATATGCAAAACGGACTTTACCAGACCAATATTAAGAAGCTGCGAAAGCTGTATTCACAAAAAGTGCATGCTGCAACGGACAGCATCAATAAGGCTATGCTGGGCTGGGTCAAGATTCTCAATAGCAGCTCCGGCGTCCATATTCTCCTTGAAGTGAAAAGCAAACAATCCCCGGAACAGCTTTGCCTTGCGGCGGCTACTCTGGGGATCGATATTGTACCGATTACCAAATATACTTTCCAGAAAATCGATAAAGACAATGCTGTCCTGATTTTTTATTATACTAGAATTCCTCTTTCGGAAATCGATGGTGCTATTAAAAAGTTGGCCGGATTATGGGCTTAGATGGCTTCCCTGATTCTTCGGCCGGCTTCCTTTGTGCCGATAAGGGTCATGCCCGGGCTCATGATATCGCCGGTCCGAACGCCCTGATCCAGGACTTTTCTCACAGCTGCTTCCACAGCATCAGCCTCTTTTGCAAGGCCAAAGCTATAGCGCAGCATCATGGCTGCAGACAGGATCGTCGCCATGGGGTTTGCTTTATCAAGGCCTGCGATATCCGGTGCACTGCCGTGAACCGGCTCGTACATGCCGAAGCTGCCTTCTCTCAGACTGGCTGAGGGCAACATACCAATGGATCCTGTAATCATGCTGGCTTCATCGGAGAGAATATCCCCGAACATATTGCTGGTTACGATGACGTCAAATTGACCCGGATTTCTTACAAGCTGCATGGCGCAGTTATCCACATACATATGGCTGAGCTCTACTAAAGGATAGTCCACGGCTACTTCACTGACTATCCTTCTCCAAAGCCTTGAGCTTTCAAGGATGTTAGCCTTGTCGACGCTCATCAGCTTTTTACTTCTCTTCATGGCAGTCTCAAAACCCACCACCGCGATCCTTCTCACTTCTTCTTCGGCATAAATTTCCACATCATAGGCGGCTTTGCCCATATCTGTGTCTTTAAATCCTTTTTCTCCGAAATAGATGCCTCCGGTGAGTTCTCTAATAACGATGATATCCAGTCCGCTCTCAGTGATTTCAGCCTTAAGGGGACAGGCCTCCTTTAATTGGTCGAAAAGTATGGCTGGTCTGATATTGGCAAAAAGACCCAATCCTTTGCGAAGACCCAGCAGAGCCTGCTCCGGTCTGAGACTTCCTGGAAGGGTATCCCATTTCAGGCCGCCGACTGCGCCCAAAAGGACTGCATCGCTGGCTTTACAAATCTCTAGGGTTTCAGGAGGCAGCGGAATGCCAAAAGCATCCAGCGCGGCTCCGCCTGCCAGAACTCGAGTATACTGAAATTTGTGGCCATAGATGCTGCCCACCTGATCCAGAACTTTGAGGGTTTCTTCTATGACGTCCGGTCCGATGCCGTCTCCCGGCACCACCGCAATTTTAAAATCCATCTTTATAAAGTCTCCTTTACGTAGTTTACCAGCCCATCGCAATCGATGATTTTTTGTATAAATTCTGGGAAGGGCTCAGCCTGATAGGTCTCATTCTTCGTGATATTTTTAATTTCCCCCGTCGCAAAATCGACTTCAACTTCATCTCCTGCTTCTATCCTGCAGGAAGCCTCTTCACATTCCAGGATGGGAAGTCCCGTATTGAAAGCGTTTCTGTAAAAAATCCTGGCGAAAGTTGAGGCAATGACGCAGGAGATTCCCGATGCCTTGATAGCGATGGGTGCGTGCTCTCTCGATGAACCGCAGCCGAAGTTTTTATCCGCTACGATGATATCGCCGGCTCTGACATTTTTAACAAAATCCGCATCGATATCTTCCATACAGTACTTTGCAAGCTCCGCCGGATCTGATGTGTTGAGATATCTGGCCGGGATGATAACGTCGGTGTCCACATTGTCCCCATATTTAAATACTTTTCCTTTATTTAACATAGCTTCTCTCTTCTTTCTTTATAAATTAGCTTATTAATATAATATTTGCTCAATTTTTTCTATATTGCTTAATCTGTTTTAATGATACTTCTAAAGCAATTCCGGGTTGCTGATTTTCCCTGTTAGGGCTGAAGCCGCTGCTACTGCTGGGCTTGATAGATAAACTTCCGATTCCGGATGACCCATCCTGCCGACAAAATTTCTGTTTGTCGTCGCGACGGCTCTTTCTCCGGCGGCCAGAATACCCATATGCCCCCCAAGGCATGGTCCGCAGGTCGGCGTTGAAAAGACAGCGCCCGCTTCCACAAAAATCTGAGCCAGGCCTTCATTCATGCACTGCAGATAGATTTTCTGGGTGCCTGGGAAAATGATGACTCTAAGGTTTTTAGCCACCTGCTTGCCCTTCAGAATTGATGCCGCTACGCGCATGTCTTCCATTCTGCCGTTGGTGCAGGAACCGATGACTACCTGGTCGATTTTGACATCGCCCACTTCATCGATGGTTCTGGTATTGTCCGGAAGATGAGGGAAGGATACTGTAGGTCTGATTTCGCCAAGCTCGATGATATAAGTTTCGTCATATTCCGCGTCCGCATCAGGGGCGTAGATCGTATAAGGTTTATTGCCTGCTTCCTTTAAGAAAGCGATGGTTTTATCGTCTACCATGAATATGCCGTTTTTGGCGCCGGCTTCGATGGCCATATTAGCCATGGCCAGTCTGTCATCCATAGTCAGGTTCTTAAGGCCTTCTCCCATGAATTCCATGGATTTATAAAGGGCTCCGTCAACGCCCAGCATGCCTATGATGTGAAGTATAACGTCCTTGCCGCTGACCCATTTGGTCATTTGTCCGCGAAGGTCAAATTTGATGGCAGAGGGAACTTTAAACCAGGCTTTGCCTCTGGCCATACCGGCTGCCATATCGGTAGATCCTATTCCTGTCGAAAAAGCGCCAAGTGCTCCATAGGTACAGGTGTGGGAGTCCGCTCCGATAATCAGGTCTCCTGCGGTTACCAGTCCCTTTTCCGGTAGAAGCGCATGTTCGATACCCATCTGGCCGACTTCAAAATAGTTTTCTATATCCTCAGATACGGCAAATTCTCTGATCCTCTTGCACTGCTCTGCGGCTTTGATGTCCTTATTCGGGGTGAAATGGTCAGGTACAATGACGATTTTTTTCTTGTCAAATACGCCCTTTGCACCCATTTTTTTAAATTCATTGATGGCAACCGGCGTCGTCACGTCATTGCCAAGTACGATATCCAGATCAGCTTCTATAAACTGGCCCGGCTTTACCTCTTTTAACCCTGCATGTGCTGCCAGGATTTTTTGTGTCATAGTCATGCCCATACTATTTTCCTCCTAATTTCTCTTCATCGTCTTTAAGCAGTTTGTATTCTATGGAGTCCATCAGGGCCAGCATACTGGCCTCGATGATGTTGGTGGAAACGCCGACGGTGGTCCAGTTGCTCTTACTGTCCGTGGACTCGATAAGAACTCTTACCTTGGATGCCGACGCTCCGGAATCTATAACGCGAACCTTATAATCGATGAGTTTCATCTCCTTAAGGTTTGGATAGAAGACTTCGATGGCTTTTCTTAAGGCTTTATCCAAAGCGTTGACTGGTCCATTGCCTTCACTGGCGGTCATTTCCTCCTGACCGTCCACCCTAATCTTGATCATGGCTGAAGCGGAAAGTTCCTTTGAGGATTCAGGATCCTCTTCAATAATTCTATAATAAAGCACTTTGAAAAAAGGTTTATATTTCCCAAGATGCTTTCTGACCAGCATTTCAAAGGAGGTCTCGGCAGCTTCAAACTGATAGCCGTCGTGTTCCATATCCTTGAGGATATTGATGAGCTCCTTGGCTTCCCTGGATGCTTTTGTGATGGTAGGATCTACTTTTTTAAGCATCTTTAAAATAGCATTTTTCCCTGCCACCTCGGACATCAGAAATGTCCGGTGATTGCCCACAAGCTCCGGCGAAATATGTTCAAAGGAATTTGAAGCTTTGGCAACGCCATCGATATGCATACCGCCTTTATGTGCGAAAGCATTGGTGCCTACGTAAGGGGCACCGGGATTCAGTCTAAGGTTTGTGATCTCAGCCACATATCTGGCCGTCTCGGTGAGGTGCACCATCTGGTCTTTTGGGATGCAGTGGTAATTCTTTTTTAACTGAAGGTTTGCAATAATCGTCGCTAAATTCGCGTTACCGCAGCGCTCTCCAATACCAATGAAAGTTCCCTGCACTTGGGTGGCTCCTGCCTTGACCGCCATGATGGAATTCGCTTCCGCCATACCCGTATCGTTGTGGCAGTGGATGCCTATTTCCATTTGGAATTTCTCCCTGACCAGCTTCGTCACATCATAAGTATCATCGGGAAAACTCCCGCCGTTGGTATCGCAAAGCACAAGGCAGTCTGCCCCGCCATCCTTAGCCGCCTGAAGGGTGCGAAGGGCATAGCGTTCGTTGCTTTTATAGCCGTCAAAGAAATGCTCGGCGTCATAAATGACCTCCTTGCCTTTCTCCTTGAAGAAAGCCACTGTATCCTGAATCATAGCGAGATTCTCTTCGAGGCTGGTCTGTATCACGTCGGTGACATGAAAATCCCAGGATTTGCCGAAAATCACGATGGTATCGGTTTCGGCGGAGAGGAGCTGCTGAACATTGTCATCCTCAATCACAGAACTGTCTTTTCTTCGGGTGCTGCCGAAGGCCGCGAGCCTTGTATTTTTGAGCTTCATGGTTCTGACCCGCTCAAAGAATTCCTTATCCTTGCTGTTGGAGCCCGGGTTTCCGGCCTCAACATAAGCAACGCCCAGATTATCCAGAGCAATCAGGATTTTAATCTTATCTTCAATAGAGAAGGAGACATTGCGGGCCTGGGCGCCATCCCTCAGATAGGAATCGAATATTTTTACTTCCTTGTTCATGCTCTCTCCTCCTTAATAATGTTTTTTAGTGGTTAGTGGTTATTAGTATTAGTTTTTAGTTATTAGTTTTTAATTCCCTTGGCCTTGGGTTTCAGCGTAGATCATTTTATTGACCGCATTGACATAGGCATAGATGCTGGCTTCTATGACGTCTGTGCTAAGCCCTCTGCCGGCATAAACCTTGCCGTCGCTGCCTTTTATTTTAACCAGTGCATCCCCAAGAGCGTCCTGTCCCTCAGTAACGGAATCAAGCTTATAATCTTCTAGGGTAAGCTCTCTTCCGACGATTTTTTCTATGGCCTTAAAGGCTGCGTCGATAGGGCCATCGCCCCGGGCTACTTTCTCGATGCGTTTTTCGTCTTTAATCAGCATGATGGTGGCTGTAGAAGTGATGGTATTTCCGCTGGTGATGACGAATCTCTCCATCTTATAGGCCTTTGGTACCTGTACAGCTTCCTTGGCAATGATGGCTTCGATATCTCTATCATATACTTGCTTTTTCTTATCTGCAACTGCCTTAAATTTGGCAAAGGCGGCTTCCATCTCCGTTTCGCTCACATCGTAACCCAATTCTTTCAGCTTGCTCCTGAAGGCATGCTTGCCTGAGTGCTTGCCGAGAACCATGGTATTAGCCGAGAGTCCAACGGATTCAGGGGTCATGATCTCGTAGGTTTCGGCGTTTTTCATCATGCCGTGCTGATGGATGCCGGATTCATGGGCAAAGGCGTTTTCGCCGACGATGGCTTTATTGGGCTGGACCTTGACGCCGGTTATTCGGGTCAGCATATTTGAAGATTTCATGATTTCCTGGGTAATGATCCTCGTGTCACAGTTTAAAATATCTCTTCTGGTATGGATGGCCATAACGACCTCTTCCATGGCAGAGTTTCCTGCTCTTTCCCCGATGCCGTTGATGGTGCATTCAATCTGAGAGGCTCCCGCTCTAACGCCTGCCAGAGAATTGGCAACGCCGAGGCCCAGGTCATCGTGACAATGGACGGAAATATCTATACGGTCCATTGAAGGTGCATTTTTTCTTATTTTCTCAATGAAGGCGTAATATTCCTCCGGCGTCGTATAACCCACGGTATCCGGAATATTGATGGTTGTAGCGCCGGCTTTAATGACGGCTTCGAATAGATCCGACAGAAATGCCGGCTCGCTTCTGGTGGCATCCTCTGCTGAGAATTCAATATCCGAGCAATATTTTTTGGCGTATTTCACCATGGCTATGGCACGTTCCTTAACAGCATGAGGCTCCATATTAAGCTTATACTGCATATGAATGGGCGAAGTGGCGATAAAGGTATGAATTCTGGGTGACGCCGCGCCTTTGATAGCTTCCCAGGCCTGATCGATGTCGCTTTCTATGGTTCTTGCAAGGCTTGCGACTACTGATTCTTTAATGGTATCGGCAATGATTTTTACGGAAGCGAAATCCCCGGGGGAGCTCGCTGCAAAACCGGCTTCAATGATGTCAACACGCATTTTTTCAAGCTGTTTGGCCATTTCAAGCTTCTCCCGAAGGTTCATGCTGCACCCTGGAGATTGCTCTCCGTCTCTTAACGTGGTGTCGAAAATCTTAATCATTCTGGTCATTGTTCGTTCCTCCTTTTTAAGAATTAGGCTCCTTAAAATGCCCTGTTTTTTATAAATAAAAAACCCTGAAGCCTGTGGCTTCAGGGACGATAATTCTACCGCGGTACCACCCTGATTACTGCATTTGCAGTCTCTCTTCCGGTTCAAACAAACCGTGGACTCTGATAACGGTGTCTGCCGTCATTCCTTACTTCCGGATGCCGCATAGGGTAACCTTTATTTCTGGAATGCTGCTCGGGAGCGAGATATCATTTTTCCTACGTACCGGCTTTCAGCGTCCGCCGACTCTCTACAACGTTTTCCTGAAAAACAAAAACTCCGTCTTTGCATTTTTTATACTGTTTACTCTCGTAAATTTTATAATTGTTGATAGTATATTAAATTAATAACCTCGTGTCAAGGGTTTTACACAAGTTTTGATAGCTCAATGGCAATATTGGCAGCAACTCTGGCATTGGCATAAACCAGCTCTTTATTGGCGGCAAGACTTTTATTTCCAGTTAGCTCATGGAGATTTGACAAAATGAACGGGGTTATAGCTTTCCCTCGAATACCCTTTTCTACCGCCAGAGCCACGACTTTGTCCGTTGCTTCGGTGATATAATCATAATCCATTTCAAATTCCTCTGGGATGGGATTTGCTATGACCATGCCGCCTTTCAGTCCAAGAGCCCATTTGGTGTATAGCGCCAAAGCGATTTCTGCGTAGGAGTCGGACCTATAATCGACGCCAAAGCCGCTCTTTCTGGTATAAAAGGCTGGAAAGTCATCGGTCTTATAGCCTATAACGGGAACGCCCTGGGTTTCCAGGTATTCCAGCGTAAGTCCTATGTCCAAAATAGATTTGGCACCGGCGCAGACGACAGCAACCTCCGTATTGGCAAGCTCCATGAGATCCGCAGAAATATCGAAGGTTTCCTGGGCAAAGCGATGGACGCCGCCAATGCCGCCAGTGGCGAATACTTTGATACCGGCTATTTTTGCGCAGAGCATAGTAGTGGCAACGGTGGTCGCACCATCCATCTTCCTCGCAATCAGCATAGCCATATCTCTCCTGCTGGCTTTGGCTATCCCTTTGGTTTTTCCGAAATAGTCCAGTTCATCATCATCAAGGCCTATTTTGATCTTGCCGCCGATTATTGCGATGGTAGCAGGTATAGCGCCTTCTTCTCTGATGACCCTCTCTGAGGTTTTTGCGCTTTCTATATTTTGGGGGTAGGACATGCCGTGAGAAATGATCGTGGATTCCAATGCAACAACCGGCACATTCGCCTCAAGGGCCAGCTCTATCTCCGTAGTCATTTCAACATACTCAGCCAAAATGTTTATTTCCTGTTTTCGTTCTAACATTTTTATCCTCTTTCCTCGCGCACCTGATTTGTTTGATATTCAATACTGCGCAGCTTAATATATATTCTATTTAAATTCTGCCGAGAGTATTTATGAGCTCTGCTTCGCTGATTTTTGGGCTGACTGTGCTCTCGTCGGCTAAGGTTATGAGGGCAAAGGCAGAAGCTACCTTGGCAGTTTGATCAAGATCATAGCCTCGGATGAAGGCATAAATAGTTCCGGCCATAAAGGCATCTCCTGCGCCTGTAGCATTGATTACCTTCTCGGCAGCTGCTTTAAAACTATTGGCATATCTGCCCTCCCGGTAATATACGCCATCTTCGCCAAGGGTTATAAAGACTCGCTTAACCCCCTGAGCCAGTATCGAAGCTGCCGCATTCGCAAGACTCTTCTGATCAACGATTTTAACATCTGCCAGATATTGCGCTTCCAGCCTATTAAGCTTAAGGGTATGAATCCCCTGTAAACGATTTTTGATTTTTTTTGCTTTTGGGGAAGACACCGGATCGATGAATATAGGGATATGGTTATAATGGTCGAGAATATGAAAAAGCACTGCTTCGCTGACTCCCGTATCTACGACGATGACCTTTGAACTATTTATCGTTTCATGCCTCGCCTTGAGATGCTCGGGCGTCATCATTTCCAGAACCAACAAATCGGATAATCCCAGCTCCATATCTCCGTTATTGTTCATCAGGTCCAGATAGATTGAAGAGTTCATATCTTCGAAAATGATGGTGTCGGACATGTCTATGCCTATCTCACCGCAGGCGGAAAGCAGCCATTTGCTGTTGGCATCTCCGCCGATGCTGCTGATGAGCTTAACGCTCATGCCTGCCCTTACCAGGTTTTCGGAAATATTTCTGCCGACACCGCCCAGGCAGAACTTGACCCTGCCAGGATTTGATTCCTTAGGCACTATCTCAGCAAAGGAAAAACCATGGATGTCTACATTGGCAGCTCCAATAACGGTTATCATCTATTTCTCCTGCTGTTTGATCTTGTTGATCTGTGCCGTTTTACGGGAGGCATAGATTACAAGGCCTACAATAGTTGCTATGTAAGGTATTGTTTGAATGAATTCAGCCGGAACGCTCAATGCCTGAAGATTGTTGGAAAGAGCATCCGCAAAGCCGAAGAGAAGGGATGTGAGGAAGGTTCCCACAGGAGAAGCTCCGCCCATGGCTTCCGCCGCCAGGGCAATAAATCCTCTGCCTGCCGTCATATTCTTTGCAAACCAGGAGACATAGCCCATGGACATGTAGGCTCCGCCCATTCCGGCAAGGACGCCGCTGGTAATCAGGGCAAAATACTGAACTCTTATAACGCTGATGCCAACTGAATCCGCTGCATCCGGGTTTTCGCCCACAGCTCTGACTTTGAGGCCGAGGGGCGTTTTATATAGGAAGATGTAGACGATAAGTACAGCCAGTATGGAGGCATAGGTAAGCACGTTATGATTTGAGAATATTGCTCCGATGACAGGGATCTGGTCTATGAGCGGCAGCCTGATTTTCGGCAGCACTTCGCTGGCCAGGGAAGAGGATATTCCTCTGTCCTTGGCTATTAAGTAAAGCACAAATACCGTTCCGCCTGAAGCCATAAGATTTATAGCGATACCTGAAAGGACAATATCTGTTTTTAAATTAAGGGAAAAGTAGGCCAGAAGCAGTCCGACCAGTCCGCCGGCGATCATAGCCACGAGAAGTCCGGTCCAGGCGCTGTGGGTCCAGGCGCTGATAGCAACTCCTGTCAGGGCCGATACCAGCATGGTGCCTTCCAGTGCAATATTAATTACCCCCGCCTTGTCGGCGATGAGTGAACCCAAGGCTGCGAAAAGGATCGGGGTGGTTACCCTGATGACGGCATAACCAAAACTGGCGGAGAAAATAATGTCAATCAGCTGATTCATCTATTTCCCCTCCTTTGTCGGTGCGCCCAGGTTTTCCTTGGCGTCTTTAAAAATCAGTTTGTGTCTGTATTTTGAGAGGAAGCTGGTGGCAACGATCAGTACGATCATGATTCCCTGTATAATGGCTATGACATCGTTTTGAACATCTGAAGTCCGGGACATCAGGTCAGCGCCTATTCTTAAATAGGCCAGGAAGAATGCGGCAATGGGCACCAATATTGGATTATTTCTCGCCAGTATGGCCACGATAATCCCGTCCCAGCCATAGCCGGGAAGAGCCTGCCAGGAAAATCTGGTGTACATGCCAAGGAGCTCCGTCGCCCCACCGGCGCCGGCGATAAAGCCGCCGATCAGCTGGGCCATCAATATAACTTTTCCGGTTTTTATCCCCGAATACTCGGCAAATTTGATGTTTTCGCCGGTAAGAATAATTTCGTAGCCTCTTTTGCTTTTATAGAGATAATAGTAGGCCAATACTGTCATGGCAGCTGCGATAAATATGCCAAAGTGTATGCGCGTTTTTGGGATTATAGCAGCCAGATTGGCTGTCTCCAGGAAGGGCAGCGAAACCATGGCGCCGGCAGTGACATCTCTGAAGAAATAGTTGATCAGATAAAGGCCTAAGAAGAAGACCACATAATTCAGCATTAAGGATGATACAAGCTCGCTTGCCCCCCATTTGACCTTTAGTATAGCCGGTATGCCAGTCACTAAAGCGCCGACGAGACCGCCGACCAGTATGGCAGCGATGGGATGAATCACTATTGGCAGGGCAACCTTCATAGCTATGATAGCGGCGCCGATAGCACCGAAGAAGAAGGCTCCTTCTGCCCCCAGATTAAACTGGTTGGCTTTAAACATGACAGCAACGGCAAGTCCGGTAAACACTAGTGGTATTGTCATTTCTATGACGTTCCCAAAATGTCTGACGGTGCCCAGGGGTCCGATTAAAAGAGCACTAATGGCATTAAGAGGCTCCTTGCTGACGAAGAGGATAATCACGAGCGCTATGGTCAGGGCTATTCCGATAGCAAGGATCGTTCTTAAAATGTCAAACTTTAAATTCTTACTCATAAACAACACCTCTAATCTCTTCGTCTTCCTGCCGCCTTACACCCAGCATATACAGGCCCAGATCAATTTCAGTAATGGCATCCGTATCCTCGAAGTAAGCCACGATTTTGCCTTCATACATGACGATGAGACTGTCGCTGAGCTCCATGGCCTCGTTGAGGTCAGCGGATACCAGCAATACAGCGCTGTCCTCATCTCTAAGCTCCACAAGCTTGGTTCTGATAAATTCCGTAGCCCCTACATCGATGCCCCTTGTAGGCTGATCTGCCACCAGAAGTTTTGGTTCTGTAGCGAATTCCCGGGCAACGACGACCTTTTGTATATTGCCTCCGGATAGCATCTTTACGGTTTGCTTTGGAGAGTTGCATTTGATTTTATAGTCTCTGACAAGCTCAACGGTTGTGTCCACAATTTTTTTAACGTCCATCAAAAATCCTCTGTTGAGCTCTTTATGGTCATAGGTGTTGGAAATCAGGTTTTGCTCAATGGTCAGGTTTTCAGCGACGCCATAGGTCATCCTGTCTTCCGGTATATGGGAAGTCCCAAGATTTCTGATTTCCTTGATCCCAAGGACTGAAATATCCTGGCCTTCGATGAGCACTTTATTTTTACCGCACTTTAAAAGCCCGGTCACAGTTTCAACCAGCTCTCTTTGTCCATTGCCCTCTACCCCTGCTACGCCAAGGATCTCTCCGTTTCTGACGCTGAAGGAAATATTGTCCAGGGCTTTCTTGCCAAATTCATTGACATAAGTCAGATTTCTGACCTTTAGGACCACCTCTTTAGGCTTGGCTTTATCTTTTGTCACAGTCAGTATAACGTCCCGGCCCACCATGAGCCTTGAAATATCCTCTTCCGTAACATCTTTTGTGAAATAGACTCCCATGCTTCTGCCGTTTCTCAAGATTGTGATCCTATCACAAAAATGCTTAACTTCCTGAAGCTTATGGGAGATGAATATGATGGTATGTCCCTTTTCCTTGAGCAAAATTAGTTCTTTGAAGAGCTCCTCTGTCTCCTGAGGGGTCAGCACAGCCGTAGGTTCATCGAGAATCAGGATTTCCGCGCCTCTCAGCAAGGCCTTCAGTATTTCAACCTTTTGTTTGGTGCCGACGGGGATGTCCTTGACGTGAGCTCTGACATCTATATCAAAATTATACTTTTTAGCTAAATCCTCTGCTGTTTTTATAGCTTTGTCCATATCTAAAAACAGCTTGCCTTTTCTGGGTTCTGAGCCAAGTACAATATTTTCTGCAACTGTAAGTGACGGTACCAGCATAAAATGCTGATGTACCATGCCAATGCCGTTTAGAATTGCTATGTTAGGAGAAGTAATATTGAGTTTCTTGCCATTCAGCAGAATTTCTCCTTCTTCCGGCGTTTCAAGCCCGAATAGGATCTTCATCAGCGTTGATTTTCCGGCGCCATTTTCTCCTACCAAGGCGTGGATTTCTCCCTTTTTTATGGAAAAATCGACCCTGTTGTTGGCCACGATTCCGTTAGGATAGACCTTTGTGATGTTTTGCATTGATAAAATTTCTTCACCCATCATATTTCCCGCTTCCTGCCGCCTGATTATATAGGTATATCTGCTCCGCCAATTGGCGCGGAGCAGATATACCCAAGTTTAATTTAGGATGTTATTTTACGCCCTGTCTTAGTTTGTCAAGTGCTGCGGTGTCCATTCCGAATGAACTGCCGACGACGATTTCTCCGCTGATGATTTTAGCTTCAAGATCATCAAGTTTTGTCTGAATTTCTGCAGGGATCAAAGCTTTATAATTGTCGTTTTTAACGAGGCCGATACAGCCTTCCTTAAAGCCTAAATTCTCTGCTTCGCCGTATTTAGCCGTTCCTTCGATGTCCATATCGACGGCTCTTAAGATAGATTGGTCAACTCTTTTTAGAACTGAAGAGACGATGAGATTAGCTTTTGCAGGGTCGGATTCAGCAAAGATGGCAGCCTGATCAGAGTCAACGCCGATGGCATATTTCTGAGCTTCTTTAGCTGCATCCAGCTGGCCAAGACCTGCCTGGCCTGCTACGTTAAAGCCAATGTCTGCGCCCTGGTTATACTGGGCGAGAGCCATTTCTTTTCCCTTTGCGGAGTCATCAAAGGAACCGATATAGGATATGGATACTTTGGTGTCTTTATCCACATAAAGTGCGCCTTCAATATATCCCACCAGGAAGTCATTGATAACAGGGATATCCATTCCACCGAGGAAACCGATTCTCTTGTCTGCATTTGCCAGAGGAAGCTTTGATTTTGTTACTTCAGCAGCAAGTACGCCGGCAAGGAAGGAACCTTCGTTTTGTTTGTAGGTTATGGAGTAGACATTTTTCATGTCACCCTTTGAATAATCTACAGAGGTATCGAAGATGATGTATTTTTTATCAGGATACTGAGGTGCCAGCTTTTGAAGGGCATCAACCATCTGCCAGGTCCCCAGAATAACGATGTTATAATCCTGCTCGGAAACGTCAACTAAGGTTGGTTCCCATTTGGTTTGGTCATAGGACATTTCAATCGTTTTAACGTCTACTTTGTCGCCATATTTGTCTTTAATGAGTTTCATACCGGCGTCAGCTGAATCAAAGAAGGATTTGTCCCCCAATGTTCCGTTCAGGATCAGTACAATCTTTAATACGTCTGCAGCTGGAGTGGTGGCTGGTGTGCTTGCGCAACCGCTGAAGCCCATAGTCAGGGCCATGATTATTACTAGGACAATTGCTAATTTTTTCTTCATTTTTTTCTCCTCCATCTTTCTACTTGATTGCTTAATTGCTATATTTGTTTAAAAGCTCTTTGACAAGCTCAACAAATCTTTCCCGGTTGACCATGAGCCCAACTTCTGCATTAGGCTTATTTTGAGTGACAAAATATCTGTCCGCAACGGTTTTCCCTCTGGTAATTTCCCCCTGGGTCTCCACCTGAATGTTCATGGCTCTTGTCCCCAGCAAACTCTCGTCAAGGACGTAGCACAAAGCCAAAGGATCATGCATGACCGCACCTTTATAACCGAACATGGTGCAGATATCAAGCATGTTAATCAGTAGGGCCCTGATGACATTATCCACCGGATCCTGGGCCGTCCAAAGACGAAGCGACTGGATTTCTTCCGCTGTCAGATAAGCCTTCTCTGTAACTTCCAGTCCAACCATGACGATGGGAATTCCTGAATTAAAAACGACCTGGGCGGCTTCAGGGTCTACAAAGATATTGAATTCGGCTGCCGGAGTATGGTTCCCGCCATCTATAGAGCCCCCCATCAGGGTGATTCTTTTGATGCTGCCTTTTAGTTCAGGGTGTGCAAGGATTGCCTGGGCAATATTGGTCAAAGGCCCTACGGCGATAATTTCCAGCTGTCCATTTAAGGCCAACGCTTCTTCAGCAATGGTTTCAACAGCATTTTTCTCATAAAAGCCGCGTCCTGCCTTCGGCAGTTCAACGCCGCCAAG
>JBBRXH010000004.1:0-27108 GCA_038248565.1 Peptostreptococcales bacterium
CATCGCCTCCAGCATCGAAACAGCCTGTTCAGAATAGGGATAAATTCTGCCTTCCGATTCCTGTCTGGGAAATATCCCCAGTTCTTCGAAAAACGCCAAGGTTTCGGATAAACCAAAGACTGAAAGGCCGGCTCCTGCGAAGTCCGGATCATTGCCCATGAAATCTTCATGGCTGCAGCCGCTGTTTGTAAAATTGCATCTCCCATTTCCCGTAGCTAAAATTTTACGGCCGGGAGAACTGTTTTTTTCAAGTATTCTGACTGCGGCGCCATGCCTTGCCGCCGAAATAGCTGCAACAAGACCAGAGGCACCTCCGCCTATTACCAATACTTCCGTGTTATTCATTTTATCCGTCCCTCTAACTAAGCAGCCTAATTTCTCTAATACAATGCGTCCGTACTTTCTGCTTAATTTTATGTAAATAGTTTAACATAAATGAAGAATTCAAGGTAGTCCATTAATTATACTTTGCACGGATGCCAGCCAGTTGTTATAATAAACAGTAATATCGATTCTCCCTATTTTACCGGTCTTGATTTTGAAAGGACAGAATTTATGAAATCTGCAATTAGAATTTTTAAGCGTTTTTTAGCTTTTATTTTTATACTCGTTTTCGCCTCTTCCTTACTATTGGTTCATTCACGGTATATCGCCCCCTATGATTTCGGCACTGAAACGACGGTTATTAAATCTCAGGTTATCAGCGACGCTGCTCAGGGGCTTAAAATTATAGAATTTGGAGACACCCATCTCGGCCATTATTATACCTTATCGGAGTTTTCAAAGGTCATCGATGCCATCAACGCTGAGAATCCGGATATGGTTTTTTTTACCGGTGATCTCATCGATACCTATCAAAGCTATTCTGAAGACACGGCGAAGCTTTCTGCTTTGCTTGCAGCCATCAAGGCCCCCTACGGCAAATTCTGCGTTTACGGCAACCATGATTATGGTGGCGGAGCGGAACGCGAATACCCGGAGCTCATGAAAAATGGGGGTTTTAAACTTCTTGTTAATGAGAATAATAGAATAGATGACCTAAAAATAAACATCATCGGCATCGATGACGTCCTGATTGGCTATGGCAATATTTCTGCCGCCGATAAAACTGTGGCGGGCTATTATAATATCGTACTCTCCCACGAGCCAGATATTGCTGCTGATATTTCCGCCTACCCGGTAAACCTTATGCTGGCCGGTCACACCCATGGCCGCCAGATCAATATCAGTCAGGCTCATATAAAGTGGCTGGACAACTTAACGCTCCCGCCCTATGGCAAGATCTATGTGAAGGGTCAGTATCAGTTGGATGGCCCCGGCAAAATGGTGCTTTATGTTACGCCAGGCATTGGTACAACACAAATCCCCATGCGGTTTAACTCAAGGCCTGAGATTTCTGTGTTTATTCTTAAAGGGGCTTGATTTCGCAGAATTCGTCCATTTGCTTTTCCTGTTTCTCCCGCTCTATTCGCTCTTTTATAATAATCCTATACCCAATAGTAAAAGTGGCAAAGGCAAGAACCAGCACTAAAATTACAGTTGCAGTCATACTCAGGCCCAGATAGGTTTGTGACGCCTGCCAGGTTCCTACAAAGCCGAATAAGATGAATACTGATGCTGAAACCAGCTTGATGGTTCTCGCTGGGATATTTCGGCACATAACCACGCCGATGATGATCCCTATCCCGTCAGCGATCAGCATCCCTGTGGTGGTACCCATCAGAACACCTATAGGCTCTGTCGGGAATTTCGCTGCCAGGGCAATGGTCGTAAGCTGGGTTTTATCCCCCATCTCGGCTAGAAAAAATGCTATGGCAACGGTGATGATGGGACCATATTTTGATATTTTTTTGTCTTCCCCGTTAAGAGCGTCGCCGCGAATGGTCCAAAGCCCGAAAGCTATGAAGGAAATTGCCGCAATCATCTGTATCCAGACGTTGATGGCCTGATTACTGGCTGCGAAGGTACCCAAAGCCACAGCCAGCGCATGATTGAGCACCGTCGCTAAAAATACGCCAATCAGCACCTTCGATGCTTTGTACTTTGTGGCAAAGGCCATGGCCAGAAGCTGGGTTTTATCGCCCATCTCTGCCAGTGTCACAGCGCCCACAGATAAGGTTAATGCCAGTATTGTATGATCCATGATTCTTCTCCTTATGTTCCTTTAGCAGGAAATCCTTCAGCAAAATAAAAAAGACCCTTAATATGACTCCTATCGAAATCATATTAAAAGTCTCGTTAACCTGATACAGGTCGCAAAGCCAGATGCCGGGCATCAGTGTGTTGACTTTGCATTGAAAACTACTCCCTTTTAACTCGTGGTTATTATACTATTTACCCGGCTGTATTGTCAACAGCTTCGTCACTTCAAGGCCAAGGGTACTCTCGTCCATAGCACCCACATTGACTTTGCGTATATACCCGTCAGCATCGATGAAATAGGTTGCCGGAATAGATGAAATACCATATTGGGTGGCGACCTCAACTTTCTGATCAAAGACGACATTCATGGTATATCCATTATCTTTAAGAAATTGCATGGCGATTTCCTTCGTCTCCCGATCTCCATCTGTCAGGTTAACCATAAGAAATACCACATCTCCGGTTTCTTCATACTGATTGCTGAGCTTTTCAAAACCCGGCATTTCCGATTTGCATGGAGGACACCAGGAAGCCCAAAAGTTAAGCACTACCGGCTTTCCCTGGTAATCCGAAAGGGAAACCTGCTTGCCATCAAGATTTTCTAAGGTAAAATCAGCAGCCTTCTCATAAACTGAATCCCCTGAACCAGTCTCCGGTTTAATAGTGCTGCCTAATTGCTGGTAGAGTATGAAAATCATGACAAACACTAAAACTGCACCAATAAACCAAATCAATGTTTTTCCCTTGTTATTCATATGTAATCTCCTCGTATAATCGTTTAAATAGCGAAGGCTAGTTTACATCCCCAATCCTGCTGCGGGATTATATTTAGGTCAGCAGACCTGCAAAAATGTTAAACATGCCCAATGCTGTTAAAATACCCAAAAGGACCAGAAGCAAACCCGAAATAAAATTTATTTTTGCATAGTGTGTCTTAATTAATGCAAAAGCCCCCTCCAATTTCTCAAGTAAAAATGCCGAGACGAGAAAGGGTATCCCAAGCCCGGCAGAATAAGCGGCCAGCATGAGGATGCCTTTGTAGGTTTCTCCGGTGGTAGCTGCCAGCGCCAAAGCCGAACCCAAGAAAACACCCACACAGGGCGACCAGCTAAGCGCGAAAATAAAGCCAAATAGAATAGCCGACCAAAAGCTCGCAGGGGAGCCTTTATAGGACATGCCTCCTGCTTTGCTCAAAAAACCAATTCGAATCACACCCATAAAACTCAGCCCGAAAAAAACCATAACCAAGCCAGAAAGGATATTGATTAAAACCGTATTCCCGCTTATAAGTCTGCCTATGGTTCCAGCTGTTGCGCCAAGGAGTATAAATAGAATTGAAAAGCCAAGAACAAACCCAGCCGCATTGATCATCAGTCTGCCATTTTTGCCTATTTTCTCGACTGGTCCCAAATTACCTGCCAGATAGGATAGATAGATTGGCAGCATCGGTAAGATGCAAGGTGAGATGAATGTCACGATACCTTCCAGAAAAACGATAAAATACTGCATAAATATAGTCACTCCATTCGCTCAGATTCTGTAATTTTAGTCTTGCGCAATTCTAAATACTAATGTATTATAGCATAAAATCAGGTTTATCCCAAAAGAAGTCAGCGATTATTCGCCTAATATAGCATGCATAATTATGCAAGAGGAGGAAGAAGCAAATGAAGGATCAATTTTTAGATAAGATCAACATTTCAAAAGAAATCAGGGATATATTAACCGGCGCATCAGGTCTGATTTATCCAAGGAGCCGCGCCGAACTGGTTGAGCTCGCCTTCGGTGCTCACGGTGCCGACGCCTATGAAGTGCGTTACGATGTCGAAGGTCTGGGCAATGTTCTGGAGGCTACCGTCACGAGATGTAAAAATGGTGCTGCTGTCAACTACACCGATGATTATATGCGTAGGCGGGATCCGGATAGCCTTGTTATTGCCGATGAACTGCCTTCTGACAAGCCGAAATTTTCAGATATTTATGGCAGTGATTTTGCCGGCCTGAGAGAAGAAACCTTTCAGTGGCTTAAAACTCAAAAGCTTATCGTCATGCCCTTTATGGCCGGCGGTGCGGAATATGGCTATGATTCACTGCTTATAGCTCCGGCTAATGCAGGCTTTTTTGCCTGTGCCCTAGCGGACCTTCAGGGATTTATCAGCATTGAAAAACTTCATGCGGGCTTTGAACCAAAATCAATTATTTTTTTGGCTCCGACCTTCAGGCATACCCATCTTGATGGCAAGCAGGTGGTTGTTCACAACCGTAAGCCCGGCATGCACGAGCTTTTTTCCTATAATCTCTATCCGGGACCCAGCGCAAAAAAAGGGATTTATGGCGTCCTCCTGAATATCGGGGAAGCTGAAGGCTGGGTCACCCTCCATGCCTCGACTGTCAAAGTCATAACACCTTATGAGAATGAAATCATCATCATGCACGAAGGCGCCAGTGGTAGCGGAAAAAGTGAAATGCTGGAGCATATCCATAAGGAGAGCGACGACCGCATCGTTCTGGGCCAAAACCTGGTATCCGGCGAAAAAACCTATATTGAACTTAAAGAAGAATGTCAGCTCAGGCCTGTTACGGATGATATGGCCATGTGTCCGCCCACACTGCAAAATGACAGTCGGAAGCTTGTCATCAAGGATGCTGAGAACGGTTGGTTCCTTAGAATCGACCACATCACCCATTATGGCTGTGATCCTCACTACGAGCAGGCCTGTATCCATCCGCCCGAGCCGCTTCTCTTCATGAATATCGACGGTACGCCCGGCTCAACCTGTCTGATATGGGAGCATACCCTCAACACCACCGGGGAATCCTGTACAAATCCGCGGGTCATCCTGCCGAGAAGCCATATAAAAGATATCGTCAATGAACCCGTCGAAGTCGATATTCGAAGCTTTGGTGTTAGGACGCCGCCCTGCTTCAGATTTCAGCCGACCTACGGTGTTATAGGACTTTTTCAGGTCCTGCCGCCTGCTCTAGCCTGGATTTGGCGGCTCGTCGCTCCCAGAGGTCACAATAACCCAAGTGTTACCCAGACCCAGGGTATGGGCAGCGAGGGAGTAGGTTCTTATTGGCCCTTCGCCACAGGCAAGATGGTCACTCAGGCTAACCTGCTCCTAGACCAGATCCTAAGCTCAACTTCAACCCGTTATGTTCTGATCCCGAATCAGCATATCGGCGCCTATAAGGTCGGCTTTATGCCACAATGGATCGCCAGGGAATACATTGCCAGGCGCGGCAGCGCAAAATTTAAACCCGGCCAGCTGAAAGCGGCCAGGTGTCCTATCTTTGGATATTCCCTTGAAACATTAAAGCTTGACGGTACTTTTATACCCATGGCATTCCTCCAGCCTGAGACTCAGGCTGAAATCGGGCTGGAAGGCTACGATCAAGGTGCAAAGCTGATGACGGATTTCTTCAAGCAC
Organism: Peptostreptococcales bacterium; assembly: GCA_038248565.1. GTDB lineage: Bacteria > Bacillota > Clostridia > Peptostreptococcales > Anaerovoracaceae > JBBRXH01. The sequence goes on from JBBRXH010000004.1 coordinate 5,574, forward strand.
GAGCTTAAAAAATATCTGACACCGGAGCTTGACCCTCTTGGCAGACAAATCATCGAGTACTGTCTGCGGGATGCCTCAACTGACCAGTATTGCGATCTCATTCCTATGAGGTTCTAATGCTCCCTTGGGATGCTCTTCGAAAAGCCTGCTCCTAATAGTTGAACGCCTAAAGCCTATCCAGCGCTTTTAGTATGCCGTAGATGATGGCTTGAGGTCTGGGCGGGCAGCCCGGAATATAAACATCCACCGGCAGAATGCAGTCAATGCCGTTTCGCGTCGCATAACTGTCGGTGAAGATACCGCCACTGCAGGCACAGGCGCCCACCGCTACAACCAGTTTAGGATCCGGCGTCGCATTATAGGTCTTAACTAGCGCCAGTTCCATATTCCTAACAGCAGTTCCGGTCACTAAAAGCATATCCGCATGTCTTGGGGATGCAACAAAATGAATTCCAAGTCTTTCGAGATCATTAAAGGGATTATTCAGAGCGTTGATTTCATAATCGCAGCCATTGCAGGACCCTGAATCAACTTCACGAATAGCAAGACTTCTGCCCAGTAGCTTCTGGGCTTTTTCCTTTAGTAAGGCACAGGTGACTTCATAAGATTCATCCGGCAAGGTCCTCTCTTCGACGACCAAGGTACCCGCCCTAAGTTTGGTCCTATCCTTTTCAGCCAGTTCAAACTCGCCGCTCATGGTTATTGCACCGGCCTCACAAATTTCTTCGCACAAAGTACAGAATATACAGGCATCGTAGTTAAAACCGATGCCTCTGTCTTCGGTATTCCCGATGATTGCCTGAGAGGGGCATCTTCTGATACACGCTCCGCAAAAGGTACATTTTCCCAGATCTACCACCGGTTTACCGATAAAAAATCTGGAATCCGGCGCTTTTTTGGGATAATCCTGAGTCAATCTCGGATATTTTAAAATTTTCCTGATGACGTTAAACATGGTAACCTCACTATAAATCGTTGCCCGCATAGGACAGATTGAAACTCTTATTGATCAGCGGAAAATCCGGAACGATATTGCCGGACACTGCATGGCATAATACCGGCCAATTACAGAAGGATGGTGTCCTGATTTTGTAACGGAAAATCGTGTCATTTTTGCCGGTCATGACCCAGTGAATATTTTCTCCTCTGGGTGCTTCCGTCAGCCCAAAGGCCACGTGATGGGATGCCAAAGGCGGCAGGATCAAGTTGACCGGTCCCTGAGGCATAGTCTCAATAGCCTGCAGCATGAGACTGATGGATGTAAAGCACTCTTCAAGTTTGACGCGCATTCTGCTGTTCACATCACCATCCAGCGCAATCGGTATCTCAAAGGTCAATTTAGGATAAGCCGCATAGGGGAAATCCTTTCGGACATCGTGATTGATACCTGAAGCTCTGCCGCCGGGTCCAACAGCATTCAAATCTCTGGCAATAGTGTTTTTTAAGATGCCGGTATTTTCTATCCTATCGATAAACATCGTATTTGCGTTGATAATGGCAACCGTATCTTTAAGCTCTCGCTCTATTTTAAGCAGTTGCTCAATAAGGCTTTTTTCCTTTCCGGCAACAAAATCCTTACGGATACCTCCCGGCTTGTTCACACTTCTCAGAAAACGCATGCCACAAAGCTCATCTGCCACTAGATATGACCAGCCCCGCAGCATCCTGAACTGAAATGCGGCGAAACCATAGGCAACATCAAGGCAAATCCCTGCCAGATCGCCAAGATGACTGGTGAGTCTCTCTAGCTCAGCGAAGAGTACCCTGGAATAATCCGCCCGCTCAGGGATGGAAACCTCTGCAATCTTTTCTATAGCCTGACAGTAGGCAAATGAATTGGCAAATGTCTCATCCCCGGAAATTCTTTCGGATAGATAGAAGCATCTCTCAATGCTCATGGTTTCGGCAATTTTTTCGATGCCCTTATGCACATAATAGAGCTGGGCTTCCAGATTTAATATAGGCTCCCCTGCAAGGTTGAACCTGAAATGCCCCGGTTCGATAATACCTGCATGAACAGGCCCTACCGGAATCTCAAAGACCCCATCTCCTGTGATTTTCTTAAATTTTGTTTCTTTTTTCGAAAAATGCGGTTTATGATGCAGATCATAGTCTTTGCGTAAAGGGAAAACACCGTTTGGCCAATTTCCGTGGAAAACCATTCTCTTGGCATCCGGATGCCCTATGGGCACCAAGCCGAATAAATCCTTGATTTCCCTTTCGTAAGCAGTAGCAGCATGCACCTTCGCGCTTATGGACAGAAAGCTCATGGAAGAAGGATCAATTTCAGTTTTTAGGATGATGATCTTGGCATTCTGCCTGTCAGAAAAGCCGTAATAAATCGCATATTTACCCGATAAGGTTCTCTCGTCGCAGGCAAAAAGCGTCACCAATGAATAGCCCATTTCTTCGTTTAGAAAAATGCATATCTTAATAATGCTTCTCGCATCCACCTGAAGATAGAATTCATTGCCATTCAGCGAGGTGCTTCTATGCATATCATCCGGAAAAAGATCCAGAAGCCTTGATTTCAATTGAATGATTGTCATAATCTCAACCTCCGATAATTATTTTTTGCGCATCGGTAATCAGTTCCGAAAGGCCGCGGGGCATATAAAGGCCCATGAGAATAATCAGCAATAGGAGCAAGCCTAAAGCAGCCGTTCCAAGTTTATTGGTTTCACGGTTTAAGGCTGTCGCGAGCGGCTCTCGGGCTGATGCATCATTGGAACCCTTAAAAAATATTTTAAAAAGTGTTACAGCAATACCGGCAAAGATCAGCGCCAGGAGAATGATCAGTATACTGCCGAGTAACAGGTTTCCCTCCTTAAAGACGGCGGTCAGAACGCCCAATTCACTGGCGAAAATGCTGAAAGGCGGCGTGCCGGATATGGCGAAAAGGCCCAGAAGAAAAACCGTACCAGTAAGAGGCATTTTCGAGAGCAAATCTCTGATTTTTAAAATTTCTCTGGTACCATATTTCTGTAGAATGTTACCCGAGGCCAGAAAGAGCATGGATTTCGTCATAGAATGGTTAATCATATGGAATAATCCTGCAAATATGGAAAGGGGTGTAAAAAACCCGAGAGCAATGGCTATAATACCCATGTGCTCTATGCTGGAATAGGCCAGTAGCCGTTTATAATCCTTTTGAGTCAGTATGAATATCGCCGCTGTTAATACGGATAAAACTCCGAAACCAATCATGATCCTACCGGCATAGGCGCTCTCGCCCATGTTTTTATTGACGATTGAAAGCGTTCTAAGGATGGCATACATGGCACTGTTCAAAAGGACCCCGGATAAGAGCGCGCTGATGGGTGATGGGGCCTGACTATGGGCATCCGGAAGCCAGGTGTGCATGGGCGCCAGCCCTGCTTTGGTTCCAAATCCGATGACAATGAAGATGAAGGCCAGCCTAAGAACTTCAGTATTTAATGCCTTTGCATGATCTAGCAGTGCAGTCCAGTTCAATGCACTGCCTATTTCAATCACATCCACTGAAGATAAATGCAGGAAAATGACGCCCATGAGAGCAATGGCGATGCCTACTGAACAGATGATCACATATTTCCAGGCGGCTTCTATGGCATGCTTGTCACCATAAAATCCCACCAGGAAAGTGGACGCCAGGGTCGTCGCTTCGATGGCAATCCAAAGGATCCCCATATTGCTTACCGTCAGGGCGAGAATCATGGCAAACATGAAGGAATACATCAGCGTATAGTAAAGCTTGATTTTTCTGGGTGTAATTTTACCCTCTTTAAATTCGTGCTCAAGATAGCCTACCGAATAGATGCTGACAAAAAATCCGATCAGTACAACCAGGTCAAGTATGATGACGCTGAGGGCATCCATATAAAATAGCCCCCCAAAGATCGGATAGGACAAGGCCCCGCCCTGGATCACCTTTCCGGTAATCAGGGCAGAAGATATCAGCAGCAATGCTGATACCAGCATGCTGATGCGATGCAGGGTCCATCTTTCTCCTATTACTCTCGATAATGCCACCGCCACAAGCGGCGCCACCCATAAAATTAATCCCATATCGTCTATCCCCTTAAATTTTTAAGCTGGTTGATGTCTATTGTTTCAAATTCATCGCTGATTCGCGTAACCATAATACCCATAATCAAAACTGCAGTGATCAAATCGATGAATACACCCACATCCACGATAAAAGGCATGCCGTGGGTTGAAAACATAGCGGTAATAAAAATGCCGTTCTCGATGACCAGGAAACCAACGATTTGGCCGATAGCTTTTTTTCTGCTGATCATGAAGAAAAATCCAATGAGTACAAGTGAAAATGAATTGATGACCTGAATATTCACGTTGCCTTCGATGGTTCCACTGATGGTGGGCACTGCAAAATAGGCAAAAAGGACGAGAAAGCAACAGATGAAAATTAAAATGGGTATGTTAAGAAAGAAATCTTTCTCGACTCTGTATTCGACGCCCGCATAAGTTCTATGAAGGAGTCTGGGAATATAATAAACTTTCAAAAGAATAATAATCACGCAGACAATCAGGATATCATATTTGCCCTCCTCAAGAAAACTGCGCACGCCCATGAGCCCTGCAGTCAAAGCGATCAGACAGGCCTGAAGCTGAAAGGTTCTGATATAGGATATGATTCTTTTATTGGCTACTAAAATAAAAGAGGAAAAAAGAATCAATGCCGATAATACATCCAGATATTTCTCCATGATTACCTCCCCAGCACAAAATATTGCAGGAACCCAAGAAATGCGAGTATGAATGACAGTGCCGCCAGATTTGGTATGCTCAAAAACCTGAATTTCACTGTGCTGGCCTCGAAAATAGCGATAAGTACTGAGAGCCCCATGATTTTAAGCACATAAACCGCCAGGGAAATCAACGGGCTAAAGCCCGAGAGTATAATGATCTGATTATGAGGCAAAAATACATTGACAAGTAATGTCATTAAAACGAGCTGCTTTATAGCGGCGCCAAGCTCCATCAGGGCCAGATGCCTTCCTGAGTATTCGAGGAGCATGGCTTCATGCACCATAGTCAGCTCAAGATGGGTCGCCGGGTCGTCCACCGGAATTCTTGATGTTTCCGCGATGATGATGATGAAGATTGCGATAAAAGTCAGCATAAATGCGGGTCTAAGCAGCGGAAGACTCGTGGTCTCCATGGCCAGCATTATTTTATAGATCGATGTGGATTGACAGGCAAGTCCCACAGTAAAGACAGAGACCAGCAAGGACGGTTCTATCAAAGATGAAATCATAGCTTCACGGCTTGAACCCATACCACCGAAAGTACTGCCAGCATCCAGTGCCGCAAGGCTCATAAAAAACCTGCCTAATGCAAGGATATAAACCAGCAGGATAATATCTCCGGGGAAAGCAAAAGGTGCGTAAAAAGTTGTCACCGGGACAAGCAGTGCTGCAGTCAAAGCAGATGATATAACAATATAGGGGGTGGCCTTGAATACCCAGGATGTGACTTCAGACACGACGGCGGTTTTCCCGAATAGTTTATAGAGATCAAAATACATCTGAAGTACTGGTGCGCCACGTCTCTTTTGGCTCAGGGCTTTAACTTTCCTTATGATCCCATTGACAAGAGGTGCAAGTAAAATCATCATGCCGAGTTGAAGGATACTATAGCTGAATGTTGACATAACGTTACCTCCTATCCGATGAGCCTGTTATAAAGCATTAAAATGAGGACTGTTGCAAATATATAGAGCAGGTAGGTGTGAACGCTGCCTGTTTGAATCTTAAATTTTGCTTTGCTGGAAAAACCAGTCATCAGTCTTGAGATGGGATCGTAAATATATTTCTCAAAAATAGATTCTGTGGTTATGCTGTACTCCATGGCGTCCGGATGATAAACCAGGGCTCCCTTGATTTTTAAATCTCTTGAGGATTTGAACATGATTTTAAATACGATCCTGATTGGCTTTGAAAAAGCAGCACCGCTATACTGCATCCTTGAATTAAGGGCTTCATAGCCGCAGTCCCAAGTGCCGTATCTGCGTTCCTGATTCTTCCCGAAAATCATGCGTAGCCCAACTACTGAAACGCCAACCAGCACTGCTAAAATAATGGCTATACTCTGGGGCGAAATCATATTCCCATTGACTTCCAGTGGGTAGTAGAGTAAGAACAGACTGCCCTGCAGCTGCCCTGAAATCGGCTGGCCTGTCATCTCAAGGACAACTTTGTCAATCAGATTTAAGGTATAAAGTGGAAATATACCGGAGAGCAGACACAGCGTTGTCAGGATTCCTGAGCCTATGCTCATAGGCAAAGGCACTTCACTGGCTTGGGCGGCCTTATCGCTCCTGGGAAGTCCCAGGAAGGAAATGCCAAAAAGTTTGATAAAGCAGGCAGCTGCAAGAGCGCCTGATAAAGCTAGGGCAGCGACAGCAAAGATAAAAATGCTGTTTTCAAGGGCTTGTCCCGGAATAATCCCGGCAAAAATCGACTGATAGGTCAGCCATTCGCTGATAAATCCATTAAATGGAATCATGGCAGAAACCGATAAGGCTCCGCCAAGAAAGAATAAAGCTGTAATAGGCATTTTTTTGATCAGCCCGCCCATCTCTTCCATATTTTTAGTATGGGTAGCATAAAGTACGGATCCCGCCCCCAAAAAAAGGCTGCCTTTGAAAAGCGTATGATTGATGGTATGCATAAGGGCGGCTGTCAGCGCTAAGGCACCCACCAGCGCCAGATCTTCGGCAAAAGCCATGAAGCTGACTCCGAGGCCAATAAAGATAATGCCCATATTTTCAATGCTGCTGTATGCCAGCATTTTTTTAATATCCTGTTCGATATAAGCATAGGCTACGCCGAGCACCGCTGAAATCATGCCAATAGCAAGGATTACCATACCCCACCAGGTTGTCTCGACACCTAAATAGATAAAGACAAATCTCAGCAGTCCATAGATAGCTGTTTTGATCATAATACCCGACATAAGGGCTGAAATCGTGCTGGGTGCGGCCGGATGGGCGTGGGGCAGCCAGATGTGAAAAGGGATAACGCCGGCCTTGGTGCCGAAACCGATGAGGAATAAAACGAACATCAGATTCCTTGCGTTATCGGGAATATTTAAACCCAAAACCGAAAACTCGAAAGTCCCTGTATAACTAAACATCATCATGAAGGCAATGAATAAAAAAGCAGTGCCGATATGGGTCATCACGATATAAAGAACGCCTGCGCGCTGATTCTCTGTCTTTTCCGATTCAAAGCTGACAAGAAAATAGGATATTACGGCCATGGCTTCCCAGGCTATAAAGAAGATCACGACATTGCCCGAGGTAAAGACAAGCAGCATCGTCAGTATAAAGACAGCATAGAGGACTTGAAATAAAGCGACATTTCTTTTGTAATAATAATGCTTCATATAGCCCATCGCATAAATAGAGACACAGCATACCAGAACCGATAGACACAGGACAAAAAATGCAGATAACGCGTCCATAGCAAGGGTCATGTTTAGAAAAGGAATATTGGATTGCCAAAGATTAACGGTCATCTTAGCGTTTCCGAAGCTCAGCTGCATGATGGAAGCCATTATTCCGAATAACGCGGCGACGACACAAATACCGTTTGAGAAGATGCTGCAGAACTTATCTCTTTTTAAAAAAACAAGTGCCGCTAAGGCGGCGCTAATATAAAGTATAATAGCCGTGCAGTATAAATATTTTACTGTGAGTTCTTCCATGTCAGCATGAACCTCCCAGGATCATTTCAGGGGAATATTTGGATTTGCTTTAACTTCATATCTGACTTCCATGATATCCATAAGAAAAATAAAAATCGGAACGCCGATCAGAAGTCCCCAGGTTCCCAGATAATGCTCCCCAATGATCAGCACCATAAACACAAAGCACACCGGAAGCTTGGTTTTTTGAGACATCAGCTTAGGATTCAATATATAGGCTTCCATTGTATGAATACCGATGATCATGACAATGACTGCAATAACTTTAAAAAGGCCTCCAATATTAAAAGCGATGATGGATAAAGGTAATAGAGAGATTATGACGCCTGCAACCGGGATGAGCCCCAGGGCGAAGATCATAACAGCAAGCCCAATGATCTGAGGAAAGCCCAAAAGTGATAAGATGATGCTGGAAAGAATCATATTGATAAAGGCAATAGTCACCTGTACCTGCATGACTTTACCAAAGGAATTGGCAAAACTCCCGCCAAAATAGACAAAATATTCATAAATCGTGGAAAGTTTGCTCACTTCGAGGTGCTTCCCGAATTTTTTGATTGTCTTCTTCTCAAGCAGCAGTAAAATACTTAAAACTAAAGAAATAAACAAAGTCACACCGAATCCACCGATTTTTGTCGCCTGGGATGCCACCATAACCCCTGCCTCAGCAAAATATTTGTTGAAGTCGATTTGGGTTAGTATTTCAAAAGCTCTCGGGTCCAAAGTGTTTTTTAATAAATTGATATCAAAAGTGGCGACGATCTTCCAAACCTCTGATATCTGAGAAATGACTACGGGAGTCAATTTAAAGCTAAGCAGTGTCAAAAGAGTCAGGAATATTATATAGAGAATAACGATAACAACTGGGTCGGGTATGGTGATGGGCAGTATTCTTTTATCTCTTTTTTGGATCAATCCCGATAGCTGATAAAAAATATAGGTGAAAACAAAAGTCAGTAAAACCAGATCCAGCATAGCCCAAAAGGTAATGAAAATCATAGTCAGAACGACCAGAGCGATGAGTTTGGTTTTTGTCGTTGCTTCGATGGAAATCTCTTTGATATCTCTCAAACCTGATTACCTCCTATATCATTCTGTCTATAACTTTATCAACTCTATTCTATCATGGCTGGCCCTTTATTTCATTAGGTTTGTCATCATTTTTTTTAAGCTTGATCGCGCCAACGGTAACCGCTCCAATGGTAGCCATTTTTGCCAAAGTCCTGGCAGCAGAAATCGTTCTGGCCTTGTCCTTGCTTAAAACGCCCTGGACCACTTCGCCGCTGTTTTCGGCCATAAGCTTAAAATTAGTCACCGCATTATGAAAGACCTGTTTCCCTGCATGAGCAAGGTCGCTGCTGCCCTCCTTAACCCTATCCCGGTCTTTTGAGATTCCTCCGGCTATGATATTCACTGTGCCGCCTGCTGCTTCCCCCACTATTTCTCCCGTAAGCAAAGCTGAGTCGACGATGCCTTCACCCAGCTCATCTAAAAACTCGACTTTTGTCATTTTGCCGACCAGCTCTATAGAGCCCCCTAAAATACCGCCGGTTATGGCACCGATATAGATGCCGGCTTTCTTAATCCTGTTCATCCCTAAGATCCTCTTTCATGCCATGAAGGCCCGTTGTGATGGTGTTCAGTCCCTGAATAAGAAAAAACAGACCGATCAGTATCGGCATCTGTATATTCGCTAGTATGGGATTTAAAAAGGCGTAAATGCCGCCGATCACCGAAAGACAGCCAAAGACAAGGGAAAAGCTCCAAACCTTAGCCTTTTTTACTCTGAGTGCAAAGGCGGAAACGATACGCATTACGCCAGTAAACATGATCCACATACCAAAGAAAACTGGAATAACGGCATCCGTTACCAGCTGATTTGTTAGTACGATGACAGCAAGAATTATGGTGATCAGCGTTTCTTCCAGGATCCAGCCTGATACCGCATGGGCTTTCCGGTTATAAATATAGGTCAGGATGCCGCTCAGGCCGAAGAACAGCATGCTGCAGCCAAGTACAAAAGCAAGGGATAGGATATTGGCTCCGGGATTTGCAAAACACCATACTCCCGTAAAAATCATCAAAACCCCGGCAATGATCGTTAATAGTCTCACTTGTTCTACCTCCTGCAAACTTACTTCATGATTCTTATGTACCCTTCATATTTTAGGGCAATACGCCGACTTAGTCAACCTGTAACCCGCACCTGTCTTATTGGGCGCCCGCTAAGTTCATAGATGGCATCTGATAATTTATGCGCATCAGAGAGATCATGGGTGACAAGAATAACTGTTTTTTTATCCTTTTTCCATGACTGCCCAAGCTCTTCAAGTACTTCTTCCTTGAGTTTGTCATCCATCCCTTTAAAGGGCTCATCCAAAAATAGCACTTCCCCATCATAGGCGATCGCTCTGCCGATGGCTACCCTTCTTTGCATTCCCCCGCTGAGCTCTGAGGGCATCATTGCAGCTGTATCCTGCATATCCAGCATTGAAAGCACTGTATTAATGCGTTTTTGCGCCTCTTCCTTGTTCATTTTCGACTTTAGAACGATCTCAATATTTTGAAAAACCGAAAGCCAGGGCAGTAACCTGTCCTCCTGAAAAACCATAGCGATCTTCTCACGGTCAATGCCGGTTATAGTTCCCTGTTCATAGGCTTCCAGGCCTGCCACCATCCGGAGCAGTGTCGTTTTGCCGCAGCCGGAAGGTCCGATGATGCTGGTGATTGCATTATCCTTAATTTCAAGGTTGAACCCTTCAAATAAATAGTCTTTTGTAAATCTTTTATAGAGATTTTTGATTTCGATCATCCTGCTGCCCCCCTTATACTTTTGTCCAAAATATAATTGACGGCTTTCTCAAAAACCATGCTCAGCGCCACAATAGCAATGATCCAGGCAAAAAGAGATTCGGTATCAAGGTATACCTTGGCATTCAGAAGATTATAGCCCATAGAGAATTTCGGGCTGGCTAACACTTCTGCCGCTACAACGGTCTTCCAGGATAAGCCTGTGGTAAGGCTGAGGGCTGATTTGATGTGTGGGGCCACATAAGGGATATAAATTGATCCAACCCTATCTCTTTTTCGGATATGGTAGATTTGGCTCATTTCGATGTATTGCTTATTCAGGCTATCCAGACCAGCTAGAACATTTGTATAGACTATGGGATAACACATCAGAAAGCAGACAAAGATGGGCACATTGCCGGAAGGCAGCCAGAGAAGGGCGAAAATGATCACTGCCATGACCGGTGTTGATTTAAGGATGTTGATGAAAAAGCCCAGCATATCTCTGACCATAAACACAAGATAGGCTAAAATCGCGGTGCCTAGGCCTGCGGCAAAGGAAATGATGATTCCCTCAATAACACGGGACATGGTTGCGGCCACATCCCTATAAAAAATCTGAGTCACCAATAGCCGGCCAAGGGCTTCAAAGGTATTGGCCGGGCTTGGAATGATGACATCCCTAGCAACGGCTATATAGAGTATCTGCCAAACTAAAAGCCAAAAAACAAGGATCAGGGCGCTTTTAGTTTTACTCGCTTCCTTTGTAATAAAAAGTTTCATCCGGAATTTTCCCTCCGATAGATTTCGGATCCATACCACCGATAATCCCATAAAAATCAATCAGGTCAGATTTACCATCCTGAGCACTTATGAAGACGATATTACATTTTGGTATGGCCTTTTCTGCAATGGCAGCATCGGCTATAATACCATATTTGGAAACGAGGGCAGCAGCAGCCGCCGGGTCGGTGTTGACAAAGTCTACGGATGCCGCATAATCCTTCAATAGAATTCCAATGTCGGATCCTTTCTCTTCAACGAATGCCCTTTGAGCAATCAGCACGCCCATCGGCAGCGCCATCTTTAAGGTTTTTTGCCACTCATCATTCAGATCGACTGCTATTCTGACCTTTGGGCTTTTTGTCGTTACGATGGTGGTAAAAGGCTGAGGGAGCATAGCTATGGCGCCTTCTTTTGACATAAGGGTGGAAGCTACATCCGTATGGTTCAAAAGCCAGTTAACGGTCACATCCTTATTCGGGATTAAACCCGCGCCGATCAGCAATTGATTGAGGATAAACTCCGGCGTTGCCCCCTTGCCGCTGGCAACGATGGTTTTGCCTTTGAGGTCGCTTAGAGACCTGACCGAATCGCCGTTTTCAACAATCGAGAGTATCCCCAATGTATTAATCCCTAAAAGAATGATTTCGCCATCCATTTTATTGTAAAGCACCGCCGCTAAATTTGATGGGACCGCTGCTACATCAAGCTCACCGCTGATTATTTTGCCAACAGCCTCATCCGGGCTCTGATATGTACTTACCTGATAACTCTCCGGTTTTTCCATGAGCTGGATCATGCCGATGCCGGTCGGTCCGTTAAGACTACCTATTTTGACTGGCGCTGACAATTCTTCCTCCTGATTTGATGCACAGCCGGCTGATAAGCCTATAACCAAAACGATGGAAAAAAGCAGTGCAATTCTTACACCTTTATTCATTTTTATCCCTTTCATCTACCCTCGTTCATGATCTTTATACTTATAGCATTCAAGTATGCCATGCCTATCCCGCCAATTATACTTTAGACTATTATAACCTTATATAGTATAATAGAAAAGCAAATAAAGATGAAGGAGTGTTCAAAATGAAGAAAATCAATGTCATGGTATGCGTGACCCAGCAGAGAACCTGCGACCGATTGATCAATTATGGCAACAGCCTGCTTGGTTCGACTAAAGGCGAACTTTTTATCATACATGTTGCTCACTATAATTTCAAATTCCTTGGCGCTCCCGGAGATAGTGATGCCCTAGAATATTTGTTTGAAAAAGCCATGGGCATCGGCGCCAACCTTACTGTCGTCAGATCAAACGATGTTTTACAGACTCTGGCGGACCTGATTGCCAAAAATAAAATCACCCATGTCATTTTAGGGGCATCCAATGAACTTTGGCAGGAAAAGAGCATCGTGGCTCAACTGAGGGAAAGAGTCAATGATAAAGTCCTAATAGAAGCAGTTCCTTCCACCTGTGATATAAAAGACCAGTCCATTTAAGGACTGGTCTTTCGATTGGATCTATAATTATAATGGGGTGTCTGCAGCCCTATTTATTCTTTCTCTATGGGTGCGAGTTTGGCTGTGAAGTGCCTCAGCACCTCCGGCTGCCAGGTAATCTTATACCCTTTCATCTCCTGGACTTTTTCCTTAATGCTGACCAGCACATCTACGATATAGTCCAGATGGGCCTGGGTATAAACTCTGCGCGGAATTGCCAGGCGGCAGAATTCGAATTGGGATTTCAGCTGTTCTCCGGTTAAAGGATCCGAGCCCATCAGGTAGGATCCTATTTCACATGCTCTTATGCCACCTTCTTTATACAGTTCTATGGTCAGTGCCTGAGCCGGAAACTCGTTATAGGGAATGTGCGGAAGCAATGCTTTGGCATCTAAAAAGATAGCATGGCCGCCAACCGGATATTGGAACGGAATCCCAAACTCCTTGAGCCTGCTGCCAAGATACTCGATCTGTCCAATCCGATACTTTAAAAATGCATAGTCTATTCCCTCATAAAGTCCAATGGCCAAGGCTTCCAGATCTCTACCGGAAAGACCGCCATAGGTAATAAATCCTTCATAGGGGACCGTGTACTTCTTAACTGCAGTATAGAGTTTTTCGTTGTTTTTGACGCCAATTAGGCCACCCATATTCACGATAGCATCTTTCTTGCAGCTCATAGTGAATGCATCAGCATAACTGAAGGTTTCTTTCACGATTTCTTTAATGGAGACATCCTTATAACCTGGTTCACGCTCTTTGACAAAGAAGGCGTTTTCAGCATATCTGGCTGCATCGATAATCATGGGAATATCATATCTATCCGCAATTGCCCTGGTCGCCCTAATATTTTCTATGGAAACCGGCTGCCCCCCGGCGCTGTTGTTTGTCAGCGTCATGATAAGCAACGCGATGTTTTCCGAGCCTTTTTCGAGAATCAGTTTTTCCAGGGCTTCAATATCCATATTGCCTTTAAAAGGTGCGTAATGCTCCGTGTCCATTGCTTCATCCGTCACCAAATCCACGGCGATACCGCCGGCCAGTCCCACATGAGCTCTGGTGGTATCAAAGTGTGTATTCGACACAACGATTTGGCCGGGTTTAATCAAACAGGGGAAAAGAACCTGTTCGGCTGCTCTGCCCTGGTGTACAGGCTGGGCAAAGGCATACCCGAAGATATCCGAAACAGCTTCCTGGATTTTAAAGTACCCCCTTGCTCCCGCATAGGATTCGTCCCCCATAAGCATCCCGGCCCACTGGCGGTCGCTCATTGCTCCGGTGCCGCTGTCTGTTAGAAGGTCAATATAGACGTCGTCCGATTTAATATTAAAGACATTATAATCCGCTGCGATGATTGCGGCTTCGCGTTCGGCAGCCGTCAGTACTTTTATCGGCTCTACCATTTTAATTTTAAAGGGTTCTGGCATATAGCGCATGATCGTTTCCTCCTTAGTATTTTCTGATGACAGTTTACCAATAAAGTCAATGTCTTAAAATAGTCTTTAATGTGTCTTTAATTATTCTTTTCATTCTTGATCTATTCATTTATACTTATATAAAGAATTAATAATAAAGAACAAAGCTCAAAGCTACATACGTAAGCCCTGAATACGGAGGTTTTTATGTTGAAATTAGGACTAGTCGGTCATCACAGGACAATTGCAATCGTGCGCAAAGCTTTATATCAGTATGATCCATCGGTGGAGACCACCGATATTGCCCTCGATACCATGGATATAGCGCCAGTTGTTGCTTTTATCAAGGAGAACGAGCAGGCTTTTGACGGTTTGCTTTTCACTGGAAAAATCCCATATGATCTCATAAATACAGCCATTTTTTCTCAAAAGCCCTGGGTTTATATCCGTCGTGATTCTGCGCAGCTTCTACGCGTGCTATTGGAAGCGACTTATATTTTACATTTAGATCTAAATCATATCAGCATCGACTCTTATTCCGAGGCAGAGATCCATCAGGTATTTGCTGATTTCAGCATGCCTATGGGAGAAATACAGCATCAGGTTTATAATCAATCTATCTATTCGGATACTTTTTTGTCGGATCTGAAAGCATTTCATCTTAATAACTATAAACAAGGCAGATCGGCCTTCTGTATTACAGGTATTTCAGGTGTCTATGAATATTTGACCCAAAACAGTATCCCCTGCCTTATTTTGGACCCTACTTTTGACGGTATTCGTGAAACCTTACAATTATTTCAGCTTAAAAGACAGTCACGCATAAATGAAAACAGCCAAATTGTGGTGCTGGCAATTGAAAGAGATCTACCCGGAGACCACGCGCTCATAAGAGAAAACGAGTATCAGCTATCCTTGGACTCCATGAAAATTGCCGAGGAAATTTATCTTTTTGCCCAACGCATTCAGGCCGCTGTCATTGAAAAGGAAATAGGCAAATATCTGCTTTTTACCACGAAGAATTTGTTCGAACTTGAAACAGAGCAGCTTCAAAGGCTGAATCTTCTTACAGCCAAAAGCGCTCTGCGATATGGCACACTAAGTATCGGAATAGGCTATGGAGAAACTGCGAGAGAGGCAAAATACAGCGCAAACCTGGGTATGCTTCGCGCCAGAAAAAGCGGTGGAAATCAGGCCTATAAGGTCCAGCAAAATCAGTATTTCGGCCCGATCGTCCCGATGCCTTTTCTTGAATCAGACGAAAGGGACGCCATGGACGACCCTTTTCAAAAAGCGGCATCCTCTTCCGGCGTCAGTCTGACTACGATTTTGAAGCTGCATGAAATAATAAACCGGGAGAAGACGGATGTCTTTACGCCCCTTGAACTTTCGCTTTTATACGGGATTTCAATCAGGAGCATGCATCGGCTATTGGAAAAGCTCTCAAAAGCCGGTTATGTGAAGATCATGGGCCGAAATTTCAGCAAAGCTTCTGGAAGGCCCAGCCGTCTTGTTAAAATCAAATTCCATGACTGAGATCCGAAAAACCAGCGATATCTTGATGTATATTAGCGTTACTGGTTGGTTTACCAATTAATCGTAATATTCAGAATTGTATAATGTATTATTCATGCTAATGGCTTGAAAATATGCGTTTATCATGTTATTGTTTTTTAATAAGTATAGTATTACATTTTATGATTAGCGAACAGGAAAGAGGATAATTATGATCAGCCATAAAATTAAACCGGGTCTTTCTACCATCATCAAAAAAGAGGTCAGTAATTTTGATACTGCAGGGTCTATCGGTTCCGGTGTTCTGGATTATATGCTTTCCACACCTGCTGTGGTGACGATGGCCATTGAAGCCTCTGTAGGTCTTCTGGATCCGCTGTTGCCCGATGGCTATATTACCGTTGGAAAAAGCATCGATATGATGCACACCCATCCAACGCTGGTCGGCGAAAAAATTTCCATGGTTGTGACCGTACTGGATATTACTTCGGAAAATGTGCTGCTGGACATCGTTATTCATGACGCGTATGGACTCGTATGCAAAGGCAGTCACGAGAGAGTGATCGCCAAGTCTGACAGTCTCATCGAGATTGCCTATGCCAGGGCAGCTCAAAAACTATAATTTGATATAGACCATCAGATAAAAATCTTCTACCCTACCTAATATTTTAGAACCAATAAGACAGCCTGTATGGAGATACCCACTTGCAGGCTGCCTTTTATGTGATGCAGATTATTAAAATGTCTGTCAGTCTCTGCTTCTGATCAGTAGGGCACGACCGGCTTCTATAGTGATGACCGCTTCAGAGATTGAAATTTCGTTGCTTATACCGATCCCGGAATCTCTACGGATCAGTGCATTTGTCAGCGGATATTTAAACCCGGTCATTGATACGCCAGTCAGTTCCTTATCGAGGGGAATCAGGGATATATAAGGGAAAGCAGGATCCCGCAGGACTTTTGCCACACCTTTTTTTATCAGCCTAATCTCATTTTGCCTGTCTACAATAACGCCTTCTGCGTCATGATCCGCCAGATAATCGAGTATAGCGATAACGCCCATAAAATGGTCCAGTCTGCCCCCGGTACAGTAAACCAGTATAAACTTACGATAACCGGATGCGATACCCTCTAAAACGCAAGCGAAAAGATCTGTTTCGTCCTTTATAGGAGGAAGCTTTTTTATAGTTTCAATTTCCTTATAAAAACCGGATTCTGATAGCCGATTCACGTCAGCAGGTGACAAAGAATCGAAATCTCCCAGAAGAATATCCGGACAGATACCCAGATTTTCAGCGTTTTTAAGACCGCCGTCAGCACAGTATACCGTAGCCCTATCCGGCCCATAAAGCTCGGCATAGTGAGACAAAAGGCTGGTCTCCGGGCCTTCTCTTGCTGCTCCAATGACGATGCAGGTCTTTAGCGCCATAAGATCACCTCGTTATATCTCTTTGCCCACCACATGGACTCTGAGCATGTTGGTATTGCCTTCAATACCCATGGGTGCGCCTGCAGTAATAACCACAATATCGTTGTCTTTAATAAATCCAGCCTCCATGGCTGCTTCGACGGTATGTCTAAGCTGCTGCGTCGCATCATCATACTGTTTGATGACGATTGGATACACGCCCCAGGCAATAGCAAGCCTTCGTGCTGTGCGTTCTGTCGTTGTAGTCGCTATGATCGGGGTCTTTGGCCTGAATTTTGAAACCACCATAGGCGTATGGCCCGAAGTGGTAGGTGTTAAAATGGCTGTAGCCTTAAGGCCGCTTGCACTGGTACAGGTTGCGTATCCGATGGCATCGGTGATGCTGGTATCCCTGACCCTGTTTCTCTCAGATAATATCGCATTATAATCTATGTCATCCTCTGCTGCCATCGCGATGGCATACATTTTCTGGACCGACTCCACGGGGTATAATCCGGATGCAGTCTCTCCCGAGAGCATAATGCCGTCAGTACCATCGAATATCGCATTGGCGATATCAGCGACTTCTGCACGTGTAGGCCTTGGATTTCTCATCATGGAATCCAGCATCTGTGTAGCCGTGATAACAGGCTTTCCGGCTAAATTGCATTTTTTGATTATCTTTTTCTGCATCAGGGGGACTTCCTCCATGGGAATCTCAACGCCAAGGTCTCCTCTCGCCACCATGATGCCGTCTGCCGCCTCGATGATTTCATCGATGTTATCCACGCCTTCCATATTCTCTATTTTGGCAATGATACGAATGTGACTGCCATTGTTTTCCTTGAGTATTTTTCTGATTTCATCCACATTATAGGCATTTCGGACAAAGGAAGCTGCAATAAAATCCACATCATTCTCTATGCCGAAAAGTATATCACTATAGTCCTTTTCGCTGATAGCCGGCAGATTAGTCTTGACCCCGGGAACATTGATTCCCTTGTTATTTTTTACGATACCGGAATTCACTACGATGCACTCAATGTCCTCTCCGATGATCTTGCTAACTGAAAGCTCGATTAGCCCATCATCTATGAGTATCCTGTCTCCAGGATTGACATATTGGTTAAGCTCTTTATAGGAAATATTGGAAATGGTGTTATCTCCCAGAATATCTCTGGGAGTCAATGTAAAAGTCTGCCCTTCCACAAGAAGAATTTCTGGGGCATTAAATTTTCCTGTCCTGATTTCAGGGCCTTTTGTATCCAAAAGCAGTGCAATATGCCTACCGGTTTTAGCACTGATTTCCTTGATAAGATCAAAATTGATCCGGTGTTCCTCTGCATTGCCATGAGAAAAATTCAGCCTGGCGATATTCATCCCTGCAAGGATCATTTTTTCCAGCACTTCAGCATTATTGCTGGCCGGTCCAATAGTACAGATAATCTTAGTTTTTTTCATAAATCAGTCACCTCTCTTCGTTTAATTAGCGCCATTATTATAGGATGAGACACACTCAGCATCAATGATCCGTGTTAAGTCCCTATAAAATCCATCGGAGCCGTCGACCAAAAGATCCTTATTTGTTTTAAATTTTCTGCCGCTGCCTGTAGAAAGGATGACAACGGGTGTATCTCCCGGATATTTACCGAGTATTATTCTGATTTCCGAAAGCGCCCTGCCTTCATCCATCTCTTCAGGAATTTCGATCTTAATACCGATGCCCTTATATTTTTCTGCGCTCTTCCCATAGCCTTCTTGCTCGACGGGCTCTCGCCTAACCTCTTCGGTTTTAGTCAAAGGCAGTATCCTGTCTGCTAAGATTTTAGGCGCTTCATCTTCCTTAAAATTGAGTTTCCCATGAACGACAATAACTGTATCTTCCTTGATTTGCGCCATGCTGCTTTCAAAAACCTTCGGGAATACTACAACTTCAACAGAGCCAAACAAATCTTCAAGCTGAACAAAAGCCATCATCTTATTGCTTTTGGTCATCATCGTCTTTTTTGCCGTAATAATTCCGGCTATGCTTACAGGCATACCGTCTCTGATTTCAGGATTTTCATCCGCGTGGGTCAGTTCTTCGGTCGTTACGGATGACACCCTTTCGATCTGTTCTGCGTAATCAGACAGAGGGTGTCCACTGACATAAAGACCCAGCATTTCTTTCTCCATAGCCAGTAGGATATCTGAACTGAATTCAGCCACATCCGGCAATCTATCCTGCATGCCGCTGTCCTTCATGGTTTCTCCAAAAGACTGAAACAGGGAGAGCTGGCCTTCAATATTCT
This sequence comes from Peptostreptococcales bacterium, assembly GCA_038248565.1. Taxonomy (GTDB): domain Bacteria; phylum Bacillota; class Clostridia; order Peptostreptococcales; family Anaerovoracaceae; genus JBBRXH01. The sequence continues at coordinate 24,986 of JBBRXH010000004.1, forward strand.
TTCGTACATTGTTTTGGGCTGATTCCATAAGGCCTTCATAAACAGCAAGCAAGGTTGCCCTATTTTTGCCGAGGCAATCAAAGGCTCCAGCTTTTATAAGACTCTCCATAGCCTTTTTGTTGATCTCTGATATCTCTATCGTATTGATAAATTCAAATATGCTGGTGGCGGGGCCTTTCGTTTTGCGCAGTCTGACAATGGCATCAATGGCTCCTTCGCCTACATTTTTGACGCCAAGCAGGCCAAATCTGATTTCTCCGTTGGTTACGGTGAATTTCTTATCGCTGGCAGAAACACAGGGTGGAAGAACCCTGATACCCATCTCAATACAATTTCTCATGTATTTAGCGACCTGGGCAGAGTCGCCGATGACGCTGGTCATGAGTGCTGCCATAAATTCAACAGGATAGTAGACCTTCAGGTACGCAGTCTCATAGGCCAGCACCGCATAGGCAGCAGCATGGGATTTGTTGAAGGCATATTCTGCGAATTTTTCCATCTGTCCATATATTTCATCTGCAGCCTTCTGAGGGATGCCATTTCTGACGCAGCCGGGTATTTCGACCTCGCCGTTCTCATTTAATTTGCCGTGAACGAAGTATTCCTGCTCCTTGAGCATCTCCGCCATTTTTTTCTTGCTCATTACTCTTCGAACCAAATCACTTCTGCCATAGGTATATCCGGCCAGTTCCCGAACGATTTCCATAACCTGCTCCTGATAGACAAGGCAGCCATAAGTAACGGCCAATATGGGTTCCAGGCTTTTATGGCTATATTTGATCTTCGCCGGATTTTTTTTGTTCAGTATATAAGCGGGGATAGAATCCATAGGGCCGGGCCTATATAAGGAAACACCGGCTATAATATCCTCAAAACAGTCGGGTTTTAAATTCTTCATAAACTGACGCATACCGCTGCTTTCAAGCTGAAAGACGCCCAGGGTATTGCCTGCACTGATCAGTTCATAAATTTTCGGGTCATCATAGTTCATTCGGCTGAAGTCGATGGCTTTGCCGTGAACCTGCTGGATCAGTTCAAGAGCGTCTCTAATAACCGTAAGATTACGAAGACCCAGAAAATCCATCTTCAGCAGGCCAAGTTCTTCTATGGTGCCCATTGTGAACTGGGTGCTGATACCTTTATCCGATAAATAAAGGGGGACATAATCATCGATACGCTGCTTTGAGATCACAACACCGGCCGCATGGGTTGAGGCATGTCTCGGCATACCCTCGAGAGATCTGGCCATATCAATCAGCTTTTGGACTCCCGGGTTCTGATCATAATCCCGTTTTAATTCCGCGCTGGTTTCCAGAGCTCTGTCGATGGTCATCTTAAGATCAAAGGGGATTTTTTTTGCTATGGCATCCACTTCACTGTAGGGCATATCAAGGGCTCTGCCTACATCCCTAATGGCTGCTTTGGCCTTCATCGTGCCGAAGGTGATGATTTGTGCTACCTTGTCGGCACCATATTTTTCGATGACATAATTGATGACCTCCTGCCTGCGTTCATAGCAGAAATCTATGTCGATATCCGGCATGCTGATGCGCTCCGGATTAAGAAACCGTTCAAAAATAAGTCCATATTTTATGGGATCTATATCCGTTATGCGAAGGCAGTAGGCGACAAGGCTGCCGGCAGCCGAGCCCCTTCCAGGTCCGACCATTATGCCGTTTCGCCGGGCATAATCGATAAAATCCCAAACTATAAGAAAATATTCAATATAACCCATTTTCTCTATGGTAGAAAGCTCATAGGCAAGCCTGGTATTCAATTCATCGGTAATGGTTTCATACCTGGAGGCCAAACCGGTGCTGCAAAGTTCTCTGAGATAGTCGCTGTTGGTTTTACCGGGAGGAGAAGTAAAATCCGGAAGATAAATCTTGCCGAATTCAAAATTCACATTGCAGGCTTCTGAAATTTTAACGGTGTTATAAAGGGCTTCAGGGATATCCGAAAACAGCTTCTCCATCTCATCCGGTGATTTTAAGTAAAATTCCGCATTTGGGAAACGCATACGATTATCTTCATTGACTTTTCTTGCAGTTTGGATGCATAGCAGAACATCATGGGCTTCCGAGTCCGCCTGATCCACATAATGCACATCGTTGGTGGCCACG
>JBBRXH010000005.1:0-26678 GCA_038248565.1 Peptostreptococcales bacterium
CTAGACCAAAAAGAAGGGGAACTGTGCCCAGAGAGAAAACCAGCATAGATAAGGCTCCATTTATAACGCTGCCCGTACTCAGGGCATAAAGCTGGACGATTTGGAGCGGACCGCAGGGCATGAGTCCAGTCAGAAGACCGATATAAAAGGGCGTGCGTTTGGTATTACCCATAATGATCTTGGCTGCAAAATAAGGCATGCGAATATTCAGTTTGCGCAAAAATGGAAAAGCATCAAGAAGGTTTATCCCCATAATAATCATAAAAATTCCGCCCAGCATAGGAATAAGACCTTTCCATACGCCGGGAAAGCTTATGATCTGACCAAGCCCGCCTACAAGTCCTCCGATAAAGGTATAAGCAATTACTCTTCCAAGATTATAGGTAACTGAAGGAATAAACCAGGCTTTTTTATCTTTTGTCAAAACTGCCTGACCATCTTTTGGGTTTATAGAATTGTCTTCAGTCTTGCCGATCGTCTGAGAAAGGACGATACCTCCGCACATGCCAATGCAATGAAAGGAAGTAAGAAGTCCAATGATAAATAACAGTCCATAACTGGCGCTTCCGGTTAAATCCGGGAGAAATTTAAGCATAAACAAGTCTTTTAAAAATTGTAAGATATCCATAAAGTCCTCCTAATCAAATAGTCCTCCTAATCAAATAGTCCACTGATCATGAACGATGCCGACAAGATACCAGATACCTCCAGTCTGTTCAAATACAAGGCGAAGGCTCTTCCAGTCCATACCGCTGTATTGGGTATCGAAACCGGTAAAGTGAAATTCCACAAAAGAGGCGCCGGGATAAGCTGCCGTGATATTATTGATTGTATTTCCTGTACCTATTATAACGTTGTTTCCGATCAGGTTAGGGTTGGCAAAGTCTACATCGTAGACAAATTTGTCAAAATAGTCCTGGGGGTTCAGTTGTATTGAATCCCCGGTGCCGTCGTAGGCTCCCCAAAGATAAGTTCCGGTATCAGCAAGGAGTGTTGGTATCTGGCTGGCAGTAAACACCTGGTCTGTCGCAGTATCGATATAGGCGTAAGGTGTAAACCTCAAGCCTTTAATGGGATCAACGAAGGCTTCCAGGCCGGCCATATCCTGATTCTTTAATAAAAGAACCGCATCCATGGCTGTTTGTAAAAGGGAACCGCTGGGAAGGGCAACTATTACAGGTGTAGGGGTAGGGGTAGGCTGAGCTTCAGGAGCTTTTGCACAACCCGCAAAAGTTATATTCATTAAAAGTAGAATCATAAATAGTATCAGTGCTTTTGATTTCATGGCAGTACCTCCTCTGTTATATTAAGATCGGTTTTCCAGCAAATCTTTTGTCTTTATTATATCCCTTCTTAACTCTTTTTAAACTCTTCTGTGTGTTCTTCCCTCGAATATTCTTCTCCAAACAGTAAAAGCTCTCTTTCCTTAGCTGTCGTCCCCAGGTTTGACCTTCCGGAAATATAGGCTAAAGCTAATCCAATAGCTGCCCATATCAGCACCAGTCCCCACTCATAGGGCCAAATTAGTGTATTCGCGCTAAAAGGCGTGTATAGAATAAGGAAAAATAAAGATGAGGCTATGGCGGCAATACCTATAGTCTTCCATCTTTTAAGCTTAAAAGGTCTCGCCAGGTCCGGCTCCTTCCTTCTGATATTCATAAAGGAAATCGACACCAGCAAATAGGAGATAACCGTCCCAAGTGCCGCCGAATTAATAAACCAGACAAGGGCATTCTTGCCAAGCAGTGGTGACAGGCACGAAATCAGACCTACCATGCCGAGGGCCACAATTGGCGTCTGGTATTTGGGATGAACATAAGCAAATACTCCAGGCAGCATTTTAGCTCTGCCCATGGCAAAAAGTATTCGGGAAGCCCCTACCATAAATCCATTCCAGCTGGTCATGATCCCGCACATACCGCCCAGGATCATAATCCTTCCGATGGTACGTGATTTGAATGCATAGCTAGCAGCATCCGCTACAGGGACAGCCGCCGTCATTCTCATTTCCGGAGGCAGCGAAACGGCAATGCCTATAATCATAAGGATATACCAGGAGCAGGCCAGCACAATGGATAAAATAAGCACCCGTGCAATATCTATAAGTGGAATATTGATTTCTTCTGTAGATTGTGGGATAACGTCAAATCCAATAAGCATGGACGGCGTCATCAGTAGCACTGCTCCCATACCAGCAGCGCTTGTAAATAGAGGCCCTATATATTCTCTTTCTCCAAAGGCGGCCCCTCCGGATATAAAGATAACCCCGGCAGTTACAAGACCAAGGGTTCCCATGATTTGAAAAACTGCAGCAGGCTTTACGCCGAATACATTCAGTACCGTGAGTATAATAGCACCGAGCATACCAACAACGGCCCAGGAGAAATACACATCATACCCGGCAAGGGTCCATAGGTATCCACTTTTAGGCAGATTAAAGAGATAATCTATGGCTGTGGACAAAGCGATTCCTTCCCAGGAAGCAACGCCTATATAAGCAAAGGAAATAGCCCAGCCGCCTACCCATGCCCAAAAGTAGCCTAACCCTCTATAAGCAAAGGCCAGCTCTCCTCCAGCTATGGGAAGAGCCGTCGTCAATTCGGCATAAGTTAGCCCCACAAAAATACACATGGTTCCGCCGATGAGAAAAGCGATAATGGCGCCGGCAAAACCAGCATCATGGATCCACTGTCCGGGCATAACAACCCAGGCCCATCCAATCATAGTGCCAAATGAAAGAGCCATAACATCAGAGCGGCTTAGAACTCTTTTTAACTTTTGTCTTTCGTTACTCTGCATTCTTTTTCAATCCATATTCCAATATTTTATTGAATAGCTGGCGCCGGCTTATACCAAGAATTTCAGCAGTTTTGCCAACATTGTGATTGTTTTTTTCCAGAAGATTCTCGATATATTTCGCTTCGAAGTCGCTTCTGATGTCGCGGAGAGGTCTGTCTGCTTTAAAAAATGCCTTTAGTTCTTCAGTTTCCGGAATCACCTTTGTTTTCATGAGGCCGGACTCTCTAATTTCACCATTGTCTGATAAAACTACCAGTCTTTCTATGATGTTCTTTAATTCCCTCACGTTTCCGGGATAATCATAATGATAAAGAAAATTCATAACCGATTTATCAATATCTGTTATCTTCATATTCATAACCGTTTCGGATTTCTTTATAAAGTAATCTATGAGCTTTCCAAGATCCTCTCTTCGCTCACGAAGGGGTGGCACTTCTATAACGATGGTGCTTAGCCTGTAAAAAAGATCTTCTCTGAACCTTCCTTCTTTTATTTCCAGGTTCAAATCCTTGTTAGTCGCAGAAATAAGCCTGAAATCAACGGGGATGGGTTGATTTCTGCCAACCCGCAGTATTTTTTTGCTCTCAATTGCCTTCAGGAGCTTGGACTGGGTGGAAAGGGGAATGTCACCGATTTCATCCAGAAAAAGCGTCCCGCCATTGGCGGCTTCGAATCTGCCTATCCTGGTGGAAGCGGCTCCGGTGAAGGCGCCTTTTTCATGTCCGAATAATTCGGATTCAATTAGGCTATCCGATAATGCGTAGCAGTTGATATCCATAAAGGGATTATTTCTGCGTTTGCTTTCTTTATGAATGAATTCTGCAATGACTTCCTTGCCCGAGCCGGATTCTCCTAAGATTAAAACGTTGGCGTCACTTTGTGCAGATTTTCTTGAAATTTCTATAATATTTTTATATTCTGGATTCGCCGAATCCATCATATAGTCAGAATCACCCATATTTCCCTTTAGCAGGTTTTCTTCATCGTCAAAAGCCCTGAGTTTTTTAATGTTTTCTATTTCATTAAGAAGATCTTCCGGCTTGCTTCCTTTAATAACATAGTTATAAGCGCCAAGTTTCATAGCATTTACGGCGTTTTCGATGGTACCATAAGCTGTCATAATAATGACGTAGGTCTTAGGCTGCTTTTTCTTAATCGCCTTAAGTAAGGTTATTCCATCCATCTCAGGCATGATGAGATCCGATAATACCAGGTCGAAATCTTCTTCTCCTAAAAGGTTTACAACTTCTTTTGGTTTGCTGCTTTTTTTGGTTGTATAGCCCTTTGCCGACAGGATGGTATCTAAGACTTCACAGTAATCAGGCTCGTCATCAACAATTAAAATTTTAAACTGCTTGTTTATCATTTTCTTCACTCCTGTTCATTGGAAATGTAAGTGTAAAGACTGTCCCTAGGCCCAGCTTGCTTTCAACTTCGATCTTTCCCTCAAGTTTTTCTATTTCACTATAGACGATATATAAACCAAGACCACTGCCATCCCGCTTTTCCTTGGTAGTGAAGAATGGGTTGAAGATACTTCCTATGTGGATATCTTCGATGCCTGTTCCGGTATCTTTAAAAATAATTTTAAGCAGTTCCTGCTCCCGGTGGCAGCTGATGAGGATCTCTCCTCCCTTTGGCATAGCGTCAGCCGCATTGATGATCAGATTGATCAGGATGATCTCAAGGGACTCGGGAACCGTAAATATTTCGATTTCCTCATCACATATAATCGATACGATTATGTTTTTTCTTGCCAGCACATTCTCTTCCAAATAGATGATGGATTTCAGGAAATCCTTTAGATTTGTCCATTCCCTTTTATTGTTTGAAATTCTTGAAAAGTCCAGCAAATTGTCGATGATGCGTCCGGATTTATCGACGGCTTTTTCGATGGAAGCGATGGCTTTTTCTATGACCGCCCTATCATATTCGCTGCTGTTTTTTAACACATAACAATAGTTTCTGATGATGCCCAGCGGATTTCGTATTTCATGGGCAACGCCTGCCGCCAGCTGTCCAACTGCTATCATCTTGTTATCCTGCAGCATTTGCCTTTCTGTAGCTCTGGCCTTCGTCACGTCGTTCAGCATGAGAAGTACCTTCTTGATTCTATCCTTGGCATCATTAAGGGGTGAAATGAATGCTTCAAATACCTTATCCTGATTTTCTATCTCTACTCTCTGATTCGTACTCAGATTAAAGGCGTTTTGTATCCCGCCGGAAAGGAGACTTATTGCCTTTTCGTTAAAATCCAATACAGAATTGAGCTTTTTCCCAATAATACTGGCCTTTTTTTTGCCCAGTTTGCTGGAAAGCGCATTATTAGCATTGAGAATCGTAAACTCTGAATCGATTTCAATCATATACATTTCTACGCTGTTATAGGTAGTTTGAAGGTCGTTAATGCTAGCATCCAGCATTTCCATCCGATCAGCCAGCTCGCTGTAAATGACTCTATAGGATTCATAGACCAGATAAAAAATACATGCTGCAGTCATAACAAAGATATAGATGATGATTACTAATCTATCTGAAATAGCCTTCTGTACCTGTATATCCAAAAAGCTCTGCTTATAAATGTCTCCTGATTGTATAGGCTCCAAATTTTGGTTATAGAGAAATAGGAGTGCAAAAGACATGACAATAAAAATTCCAAACCCTATTCTGACTTTGTTTTTCATCGCTGGTTTACCGCCTGTTTGAATTATTTTCCGGGATTTCACAGTCCGTTCTAAAACCCGCGGGTGGAATGCCAAGACCTTTGATAAGCCTCGTCCAGTAATTGACCTGTGCTATAGTGGTTGCAATGATTACAAACTGTCTTTCGTTAAAAACGCTCTTCATTTGGCTGGCTGCTTCCAAATCATCCGCTGCCGGCGTTTTTGTAAGATCCTGCGTATAGCGAAGGGCTATCCGTTCTTCCGCAGACAAAGAGTCTACTTCGTTCAGACTTCTAACCCCTTCAAGAGCTTCAATCTCTTCACTTGTAATGTTTTGTTTTTCAAATTCGTTGCCGTTCATATCGATGCAAAATTTGCAGTTAACCAGAAGGGATACCTGAAGCCTGACCAGCTGTAAAAGTCTTTTGCTGATCCCCTCATCTTCATGGGCCACAAGGGACTCCATAATGCCTGAACTTATTGCAGCCTTTGGGTACCATGAAAGAATTCTAGCTGGCTCCATTGGTTTTCCGGTCTTTTTTTCAGCAGTATAAATTCCAAGTTTGAGAAGCAGGGGAATTCTTTTGGGTTCCTTGATATAACTCATCATCATCACTTCCTTAATGCAACTATTTTAACATAAGTTAAGGCGATAGTGTTTACTAAGATTGTCATTATTTTATTGCTATTCTAAATCGAAAAGCACTAAGTAAAAGTCCGGCCAATGAAAGTCCGGCCGAAAATTCGAGAACAATTTTAAATCCTTTCAGGAATATCGTCGGATTTGTCAGGCTTTCGGCTACATTTTCTATACCCATTTTTGTTGTGAATATGAATAAAAGAACGGCCAGAGATGTGCCTGAAACCATGCCAAAATTTCTAAAAAAAGCGCTGATGCTTCCTGCGATACCCAGCTTATCCTTGGGGGCAGCACCCATGACGCTGCTGGTGTTAGGGGACTGAAATACCGCTCCGCCAAAGCCAAGAAGAACAATCAGAATACCCACCTGATACAACGGAGTATCGATGCCTGCCGAAGATAAAAGCAGAAATGTGATTGAAGTGATGCTGAATCCTAGGATAGTCAGGGGTTTAAATGAGATTTTATCCGAAAGCCAGCCGCTGAATGGCGCAATTATAGCCGTAGTAGCCGGATATAAAGACATAAGAAGGCCTGCCTTGAGTATATTTAACTCAAGTACGTTCTGAAGGTAGAAGGGCATTAGGAAAATGTAACTGAACATAGCAACAAAAGAAAAATAGGAGCAAATCAGGCCTGTAGAAAATATGGGATTATGGAATAGTGTTAAATCCAGGATGGGATCCCGTACAGTTCCTTCGTTCTTCAAAAAAACAACGAATAGAATAAGTGCTATGCCAATCATAAAAGCCATAATGCCAAGGGAAATCATACCATCCTGCATAAAGAGGAGGGCCGTAAAAAAGAGTAAAATGCTGGCCATAAAAAGCAGAGCTCCGCTGTAGTCAAACTTCTGCTTCTCCTTTGCTATGTGAAGCGTGGGCATGATCAGCAGGGTCAGACAGGTACCGAGAATGCCAAAAGGGATATTTACAAAGAAGATGGTTTGCCAGCCAAATAAATGGACCAGAATACCGCCGAGGCTAGGTCCGGTGAGACTGCCAACGGCTACCACCGTGCCCGTCATTCCCAGCACTCTTCCCCTTTCATTGGGCGGAAAAATAGCTGTTATAATGCCCTGAGACAGAGCCATCGTTATGGAAGCACCAAGCGCCTGAATGATTCTTGACAGGATAAGCATGCTCAGACTGCCAGACAAACCACACATCAGGGATCCCAGGGTAAATATGGCTATGCCGGCAGCAAAAAAATACTTTCTGCCGTAGAGGTCAGATAATTTACCCCAAATCAGCAAAAATGCCGAAATTGTTAGCAGGTAAGAGGTGAGTATCCATTGCAGCGCTCCAATATTTACGGAAAACGCCTTCGAAATCACCGGCATAGCGATACTGACGATACTGCCGTCTAATGTAGCCATAAAAGTTGCGATACTTACGGTGAATAATATGAGATTTCTCTTTGACTTTGTGAGTTCTTTATACATGACGGGGTCCTTTCGGCAGATATTTTTTATAGGCACTAAATGCTGAGGGTATTGTGAACTCCTTATTTATGGCTTCCCCGCTTGCCCAGATATAGTCCTTGGCCGCTTCAGCCGGAAGGATTTCAATTGCATACCCCTGAAGCTGCCACTCTATATGGGTGAATATGTGCTTTGCATCTTCTGTTCTTCTGATACTTATAGGCTCTATCCCCAGTTCTTCCAGAACTTCCAAAACACCTTCCTCAAAGGTCCAGCCTTCGAAATTCGGCAGTTCCCAAAGGCCTGCAAGAAGACCCTTATCCGGTCTTTTCCTTAAAAGCACCCGGTCATTTACTCGAATGATCAATACTGTCCTTTTTTCAATTTTGCGTTTTTTCTTTGCTGTTTTAACGGGTATCACGTCTGTTGTTTTCTCGCTGTATGCTATGCAATATCTCATTAATGGGCATGCTGTGCATAGGGGTGCTGCCTTTGGCAGGCAAATCGTAGCGCCAAGTTCCATGAGGGCCTGATTAAAATCACCGGGTCTGTTTAGGGGCTGAAGTGTTAGGGCCAACTTTTGAAATTCCTTTTTTACCTGGGGATTTCCGATGTCCTCGCGGCTCCCCGTCATGCGTGAGAACACCCGCATTACATTTCCATCAACTGCAGCGGCAGTTTTATTATAGGCGATAGATGAAATGGCTCCCGCTGTATACTCACCAATGCCCGGCAGTTTTTTAAGCAGTTCATAGTCCTCCGGCAGCTTTCCTCCATATTGATCCATGAGAATTCGAGCGGTCCTTTGCATATTCCGAACGCGATTATAATAGCCAAGGCCTTCCCATAGTTTTAAAATTTGTCTTTCCTGTGCCAAAGCTAAAGCAGATATGTCTGGTAATGCCTGAATAAACCTCTCAAAATATGGTCGTACAGTCTGCACCTGAGTCTGCTGCAGCATAATCTCCGAAACCCATACACTATAGGGTTCAGGCTTTTCCCGCCATGGGAGTATGCGGGCATGTTTGTCATACCAAAGCAATAAATCTCGAGCTATCCCATTTTGATTCGACGGTTTCATTTTCTACCTCTTTCAGGTGACTGGAACCCTTTGAATATGCATCCCAGTCTGTTTATCATTATGCCTCATCTGTCGTTTTATGGCAATACCGATTGCTGGTTGGATAAACCTTATTTAAAATAGATGAGAGTAGATTGAAATTATAACCGGGCAATGGTAAAATTAAGCAAACAATAGGTCGGAGGAAAGTGATGAGCACCATTAAAGATAGTATATTAGAACTTAAAAATAAGAAAAATGCGGTGATTCTCGCCCATTTTTATCAGAATACAGAGATACAGGAAATTGCCGATGTGGTGGGAGATTCCTTTGAACTGGCCCGGAAGGCTGTGGCAACGGATGCTGACATCATCGTACTTTGCGGTGTACGCTTTATGGCGGAAAGTGCAAAAATTCTCAATCCGGACAAACGGATATTTCTTCCCGTAAAGGATGCCGGCTGCCCCATGGCGGATATGATCACCGCAGAAGATGTCCGAAAGCTTCGTATCAAATATCCTGATGCCGCAGTAGTATGCTACATCAATTCCTCAGCCGCAGTAAAAGCGGAAAGTGATATATGCTGCACCTCTTCCAGCGCCGTTAGGATCGTAGCTTCCTTGACCCAAAAACGAATTATTTTTATTCCGGATCAGAATCTTGGCGCCTATGTTGCGTCTCAGCTTCCCGAGAAAGAATTCATCTTATTTGAGGGTTATTGTCCTATTCATCATAGGGTGAGCATAGAGGATGTTAACAAAGTAAAGGCTTATTGCCCTGGCATGCCAATCCTTATGCATCCGGAATGTCAGCCTGAAGTTTTGAAATTAGCCGATATGATCGGCAGCACCTCCCAGATCATCGATTTCGCCTTATCGAGTCCCGAGCAGGCCTTCATCATCGGCACCGAGATTGGTGTGGTAGAACGTCTTAGACTTCTTGCGCCATACAAGCGTTTTTATTTGCTTTCCCAGGGACTATTTTGCCCCAATATGAAAAAAACCACCTTGACTGACGTTCTTTTCTCCCTGGAGCAGGAGCGCTACGAAATAAATCTGACGCCTGCAGAAATAGCCGGTGCCGAACTCAGCCTCACCAGAATGATCCAGGTCACATAGGCTTATTATTAGGGTTGACCCTTTATCAGCATAATGCCATGATAAAGTGATACATATTTCTGTTAAATTCAAATCAACTATTGCTGTATTAATTTAGACCTATGGTCAGGAGGTTACTATGATCGATAAAAAACACGTTTCAGGAGAACATAAAGGGGATATTATGGTTTATGCCCTGAGCACCTGCGGCTGGTGCCGCAAAACAAAAAATTATCTGGGCGAGCTTGGCGTTGCTTACGATTACATCGATGTAGATCTACTGGATCCTGCAGATGAGAACATTGTTATGTCTGAAATAAGCAAGTTCTCAAAGCAAGGGTCTTTCCCAACAATCATCGTTAATAATCAGGACTGTATCGTCGGTTACAATCCAGATAGATTAAAGGAGTTAATAACCAATGACTAATCTTGATTCTGAAAAAATTTCGCCTACAGAAGAAGAAAAGGCCGCTCTATATGACCGCATAAAGGTAGATGCGGAGCAGAGCGGCTACCACATCAATCCTGATAAAGGGTTAGTCTGGATACTTATGAATGGACTTCTGGTCAATGAAAAACGTTTCGGCTATCAGTCCTGCCCCTGTAGATTAGGTGCTAATGATATCGAGATTGACCGGGATATCATCTGCCCATGCGACTATAGGGATGCTGATGTGCAGGATTTTGACGGCTGTTATTGTTCTTTATATGTTTCAACAAAGATCCTAACAGGAGAAGTTCAGGCTCATTCCATTCCTGAAAGACGCCCGGCTCTTTCAGACCGCCCAAAAATAAAAAGCGCCGACGCTTTTGACGTTGGTGCTTTGACGCAGCTTGCCTATCCGGTTTGGAGATGCAGCGTCTGCGGGTATTTGTGTGCAAGAGAAAGCGCCCCGGAGATATGTCCGATCTGCAAGGCAAGTCATGATCGCTTTGAACGGTTTTTATAATAAAACAGTTTTTAGAGCAAAGCAGAAACGATTTCCTCAAATATCATCTCATGCCTTCTAACATCCTGCATTTTTCGCCTTAAATTTCTTCCGATTCTACTCTGTCGAAAAACGGGCTTTTGCCTGAAACCGACAATGGGATGCCGTAAGCAACCTTAATAGCCGGGCTGAAAAACCCCAGATTAAGGGCAGCTCTGCCAGCAGAGAACAGGACTCTATTATCAATTCTATGGTTCGCTGCAACGGATACCGCTGATCCTATAGCGATGCCAAGATCTCCGGTGTTAAAGGCGCAGATACCTTTATGTGCTCTGTTTTCGCCGCAGTCTTTGTAGCCGCAGTATCCGCAGTTTGGGCAATCGATCGGTCCTATTCTCGTACCCAAAAGCACAAGGGCATGAGAGCTTTCGAGATTTCCTGCATCTCTTGCAAAAAAATCTACTCCGGTTTCTCTCGTAATCTTCCTGAGCTCCTCCGATATAGACTCCTTTTCAGCGCCGTCAATGATGAGAAGTTCAAGATTATCTATACCGCATCCTTTTGGCGCGGTTCTGGCAGCCGCCACCATAAGCTCAGCTACCCCCATGGCAACTCTTTTTTCGATTTCCGTACTTTGCATGATCATTTTATTTCCTCCTTTATTAGTTCGAACGAATCGCTCTATTTGATATTAAAGAGCTCCTTTATTTGATTTTAACGAAATACAGTTTAATATTAGACCCCTTAGGTCTTCTGGCGTCTATTTCGAATTCTTTTGTCGATGATAAAAATGGTGTCAGCTTCTTAAACCCATAATTTCGAGTGTCAAAATCCGGGTATCTTTTGGACAGCACATTGCCGATATCTCCAAGAAATGCCCAGCCATCATCATCGGAAATCTCCTCAGTTATTCTTTTGACAGCTGAAACGATGCCGGCCTTATCGGGGAAGGCAGCCTCTTTGCTCTTGATTAAAACGCTGATCTCAGCCTCCTTCAGGACGCCGTTTTCTTCTGCCAGGGCATGGGACAGCAGATCCAGATATTTAAACTTATTGCAGGCTGCGATAAATGGCGGCGGCGTTTTCTTCTCCCCCATCCCAACGACCTGCATGCCGGATTCTCTAAGTCTCGAGGCGAGACGGGTAAAGTCGCTGTCGCTGGTGACCAAACAAAATCCTTCGACATTGGCCGAATAGAGAATATCCATCGCATCGATGATCATAGCCGAGTCCGTTGAATTTTTTCCCGTCGTATAGCCATATTGCTGTATAGGCGTTATGGAAAAATCAAGAAGAATTGTTTTCCAGGATGCCAAGTTAGGCTTTGTCCAGTCTCCATATATTCTCTTGTAGGTCACTACGCCGTCGTTGGAAATTTCGTCAAAAATCAATTTGACATATTTATCGGAAATATTGTCTGCATCTATTAATACTGCGAATCTTTTTTCATTGCTCATTTAATCGGTCTCCTTTCTTTTGTTGCTATTATTATACCATAAAGTTCAGTCTGCGAAATCTCTATTTCATGTTTGAAATTGAGTTGAAATTTAACGTGAAATTTATTTGCGGCGTTAGTATGATTGCTTTATATTGACTTTGCAGGACCCCGGTCCTATAATAGTAAAAGTGCATTGTTAATTAACGATATGGAGGATTTTTATGAGACTGCGAAAAGAGGCCGATGATCTTCAGGAGGAAGAAATCCTGCTGGTATCCAGAATTTCTGATGCCCTTGCCCACCCTGCCCGCATCAAGATTTTTAAGTATATTTTGTCAAATAACACGACTAGGACCCCCATATGCAATAAAGATGTGGTGGCCTATTTTGATTATTCTCAGGCAACCATTTCCCAGCATATCAAAAAACTGGTTCAGGCTGACCTGATCCTGATAAAAAAGGTCGATAAGTTCTCCATGTACTATGCCAATATTGGCGTTCTTGGGAAGTATATGAACTCTCTTAAAAAATTAGAAATCTAGTATCGTCTGGCAATGATTTTGAAATCCAACGTTCTTTATAGTTCTTTCCTGCGCTGAATCCATTGCATTTACTTATTCATCGTTAATAAACTATATAAAGAGTGCCTGCAATTTTTCGATAATCATCGCATAAATATAGAAGGCTCAGTCATTCGCCCAAATGACTGAGCCTTCTGAATCCTTGATAGAACTTTAGATGAATAGATTTACGTTGGATTCTTCTGCGTCCCCAAGGTAGGCAGCTACACCAGCGAATTCAACGCCATCGATAATCTCTTCTTTTGTAATACCCATGATATCCATGGACATGGTGCAGGCTACGACTTTGACTCCATTGAACATGGCCTGCTTAATAAGATCCTGAAGAGAATCCACGTTTTTATCCTTCATGACCTTCTTCATCATGGCTGTTCCCATTCCGCCCATATTCATTTTGGAGAGGGTAAGTTTTCCTTGGCCTCTCGGCATCATCATACCAAACATGGCATCGATTATAGGTTTTTTAACCTTCTGTTTTTCTGCTTTTCTGAGCACATTGAGTCCCCAGAAAGTAAAGAACATGGTGACAGGTCTTCCCATGGATGCGGCTCCATTGGCTATGATAAATGAAGCGAGTACCTTATCCAGGTCTCCGCTGAAGACGATCAGGGTTTTACCCTGAGGCAGCTGATTCTGAATTTTAGGGTCATGGGCAAAGATACTGGCCTTATTTCCCGCAAGGCCCTTTTGGATATAGACGATAATTTCCTTACCGCGCTTTTCAGTCTTCAGCAAAGTATTGTCCGTTCTCCTGCACCAGGCTTCGATATCTTTTCCAAAACCAAGATCTGTAGCAGAAACCTCAATAATATCTCCATCATTCAGTTCTTTGATAGTATTAAAAACCTTCATTATAGGGCCCGGGCACTGAAGTCCCGAACAATCCACACGCAGCGTTGCCTTTATTTCCTGATTCTCCATATTTATAGTCTCCATTTTCTTAGCTCCCCCATCATCAATAGCGGTTAAATCAGATTTATTATCGGTATTCTGATCTGAACTGTTTTCCTGTGCCGCTAATTTTTCGTGAAATACCGATTTGTAAAGGCTGCTTCCTCCCGGATATACTTTAACCTTATCAAATCCATTCTGAGCCAAAATTCTCGCAGCATTGTAGGAGCGCACACCAATTGCGCAGCAGGTCACGATAACCTTATTTTTATCCAGTTCCCCGATTCTATCACGCAGCTGTCCCAAAGGAATATGAATTGAATTAGGCATTGCAAAGGCATCTCTTTCGACTTTTTCAACCACGTCCAAAACGATATAGTCACTGGTATCCATGGTCTCGAGTTCATTCCAGCCTATAAAGTCTATTTTCCCCTTGAGCATGTTTTCAGCCACAAATCCCAGCATATTTACAGGGTCCTTCGCCGAAGAATAGGGCGGCGCATAAGCCAGTTCGAGATCTTTTAGGGCACTTATGCCTCCACCAAGCCTCATAGTAACAGCAATAGTATCAATTCTTTTGTCTGCCCCATCCTGTCCTACTATTTGAGCACCGTATATTTTGCCATCCATACCGAATATGAGCTTTAAGACAAGGCTTGTGGCTCCGGGATAATAGCCGGCATGAGATTTCTGATAGATAATTGCCGTTAAATAGTCCTGCCCGTTCTTTTTACCCTCGCCGATCAGCATTTTTTCATTGATGCCTGTAGAAGCGACGCTTAGATCAAATACTTTTGCTATGGCCGTTCCCTGACTTCCTTTATATTTTTCCGGCACGCCACAGATATTGTTGGCGCAAATTCTCCCTTGTCTGTTTGCGGGACCGGCTAAAGGAATCATTGCCCGTCCTTTTTCTACAAACTCTTCAACTTCGATAACGTCACCTAATGCATAGATATCCGGATCTGAGGTTTTAAGATAATCGTCAACGATAATCCCTCCTCTGTTATTAGTTGCAAGTCCTGCTTCCTGGGCGAGCTGACCGTTGGGCCTAACACCAATGGATAAGATAACCAGATCAGCTTCCAAAGTTTTTCCGCTTTTCAGGTGGATTGTTGTAATACCCTCACGATGGGCAAATTTATCAACACCGTCGCCAAGGAGAAGCGTGACATCATTAAGCCTCATGTTTTCGTGAACCAACTGAGCCATCTCAAAGTCGATCGGCGCCATGACCTGATCCAGCATCTCGACTACCGTAACCTGACATCCTGCAGCATGGAGGTTTTCTGCCATTTCAAGGCCTATAAATCCACCGCCTATAACAGTAGCGCGCTTCGGCTTTTTTTCATCGATGAATGCTTTTATGACGTCTGTATCCGGAATGGTCCAAAGGGTATAAATTCCAGGAGAATCGATTCCCTCAATAGCCGGTTTCAGCGGCGCGGAACCAGTTGAAATCACCAGGGTATCGTAATGATCGCTGTAGATCTCCCCTGTTTTAACTTTTCTGACCTGAACAGTTCTATTCGCTTTATCAATGGAAACTACTTCACTGTTAATCCTAACATCAACATTAAAGCGGGCACCCATGAGTTCAGGTGTCATCAGTAGCAAGGCATCCCTTTCTTTTATTGCGCCACCAATATAGTAGGGCAAACCGCAGTTTGCATAGGAAATGTACTCTCCTCTTTCGAAAATTACTATTTCCGCAGTTTCGTCCATTCTTCTCAGTCTTGTCGCTGTGCTTGCTCCACCTGCTACACCACCGATAATCAACACTTTTTTAGCCATTTTGTTACCTTCTCTTTCTTTTTTTTGCAAAGCTGTCTCATTTCAAAAGGTTCTACGCTTTATCCAGCATCATTTCCACTATTTTTTTTGCCTCTTCGTTTTTTATTCTATAGATAATTTCCGTCCCGCTTCTTTCGGTGCTCACAATGCCTGCAGCCTTGAGCTTTGAAAGATGCTGGGATACGGTTGGCTGTGGAACATCCATACAGCTTTGTATGTCTGTTACATTGCTTTCACTGTCCCTGATGAGCATAGCCAAAATGCATAATCGGGTAGGATGGGCAATCGCTTTCAGTATCTCCGCTTTTTCCTCCAGAGAATGCTTGATCTCTTCTTTCTTGCTGAAATCTATCATTTACCTGTTTCCTTTCCGGGTAATTCTCCCGCAGAATCTGCCATGCTGAATTGCTATATATATCTTTATATTTATATATTAGCATATGTGAATATAATGTCAATCTTTATTCCTATTTTTATTGATTCCTTTAAGTAGTTTGTTTGATTATTTTAAAGGGCTTCCACTGCTTTTAAAAACTCTTTGAATTTCTGCCTATAAACTACAGTTTTATGATCGGATTCCATCAGCTTTTTGAAACCAAGCTTTTGTGAAAACCGCTCCCCTTCTGGCGTAACGTTGTCGGTGATGATCCAATCAATTGAAATTCCAAGGTCCTGAAAAGATTTATAGAAATCTGCATAGGCATTAAGCAACATTTTTAATGCATCCGTCTTTCTGTAATTTTTTTCAATAACGACGCAGCATAAAAACAGATTTATCTTGCCGGAATCAAGGCTCTGAATATCGATGATATCTCCAGTTGTTAAGTTTTTATCGTTGAATCGGCCCTGTTCCAATAACTTAAAGATTTCCTTACTGATTGGAAATAAATCAAGAAAGCCTACAATTTCACCCTGATCCTCAACAGCTTTAGTTGTAAAGGAGAATTTGGAATACCAGTCAAAGGCTTCCCGGTAATCTGCAATGTAGTCAGCGCTATAATATTTTTTTTCTATGGCTGCCATTTTTAAAAAATCGTCCAGCGTAAGATCGCTCTTAATATTCATCTTTGCTCCTGGTTTATTCTTAGCTTAATCTGAATGCGTAGGGCAGTTAATGCTTATTTATGATAAGTTTCATTCTTATTGATTTTAAAGCTTCTGTAAATCTGCTCCAGTAGTACAACGCGCATAAGCTGATGAGGGAAGGTCATATCGGAAAAGGAGAGGCGAAAATCTGCGCGGGCAAGAACCTCCTGGGATAGTCCTATAGAGCCTCCGATTATAAATGCTATATGGCTTTTGCCCGCTATACTGAGCACTTCGAACTTTTCTGCCAGTTCCTCCGAAGAAACCCTGCTGCCATTAAGGTCGCAGGCGATAACATACATATCTCCTTTGATCTGTTTAATAATATTTTTCCCTTCCTGGGTCCTAATTGAGGCTTCATATGCCTCCGAAGGTTTAGCCTGTGCCTTTTCCTCTTTCATTTCGCTTATCGTCAATAGGCAATATTTCCCCAGTCTCTTGCTGTATTCCTTTACCGCTTCGGTCCAGTAGACTTCTTTAAGCTTTCCTATGCATATAATTGTGATATTCATCGGTTCTCGCTTCCTTTAAAGATGATAAACAAAACTGATTTCATCTCTGACGATCATATTGACTTCAATGTGTCTGCCAATATAGTAATCTCTCTCTTCCAGGATATTCTTAACCGTTTGGTAGGCCATCAGCGGAAAATTGTTTTCCTTGCTGAGATGCGCCAGCAGAACAGACCTTCCTTTACAGTTGATATCCATTATTTTTACAAGGGCTTCACCGGCAGCCTCATTGGATAAGTGGCCTTCCTCACCGAGAACTCTTTGCTTTAAGAACCAGGGATACCTGCCTATTTTAAGCATGTTCACGTCATGATTGGCTTCTAAAACCAGAAGATCTGCACCGGCGATTTCAACTAGAATATCTTCTGTGAGATGGCCTGTGTCAGTAACGATGCTGATTTGCTTGTCTTCATGAAAAAACGAAAAGCCCACCGGATCAGTAGCATCATGAAACACGCTGAATGCCTTGATTTCAATATCTCCAATAAAAAAACTCTCATCTGAGTTGAATATTTTCTTATATTCATCAGGAATGTCTATCGTCATTGCATGCCAAGTATTCGCATTGGCATAGACATCCATGCGATTTTTTTTCCATAAGGTTTTAATGCTCTTAATATGGTCTGAATGCTCGTGGGTAATCAGAAGACCGGATAATAAATCCAGTTCGGTTTCTGACTTTAAAAGCCCTTCGTGTACCCTCTTGCTGCTTATTCCTGCGTCAATGAGCAAGGCTGTTGTTTGTGACTTGACCAGATAGCAATTTCCGCTGCTGCCACTTGAAAAGGAGCAAAAACTGAGCGTCATATAGGGTCTCCTTACTGTTCAAAAGCTTGGATATGTATGATTTTCCCGTCGTTATAGGTGATTTTCCATGCCGGAAAGGCAGTGTCGGAGATTGGGGCTTCCAATCCGAGATTTACGGTATCAAGCCAGTAAACAAGCTCGATCTTTTGGATAGTTATTTCGGCGTTTTCCGGGTTAATACTCATAAACTTTATAAGCGCCTGGGCAATCGGGATAACCTGCTTTTTAGTTTTCCCAAGTTTTAAAGGTTTGAGCCAAATCCGATCTATGGTTTCAACTTTTCCCTCTTTGACCGAGCAGTTCATGTAACTTTCCTCAATAGGGATTCCCTTGATGATATCGCTGTATTTTAGGGTATAGTTGCCGTTGTTTCCTTGAATGCTATCGAATTTGACGTTTTCTGTCATTAAGCCGCAGCTTTGCAGAAAATTATCCGTCAGCTTTTTAACTCCGGCTTCATTCCACTGGTCTTTAGGAAGGGTCTTCTGTTCATTAATCTTTTTTTGGATCAGTAAAGCATCCATCTGATCGTATTCGACTGTCAGAACCGGCATTCTCGACTGTTTTGTGGGCAATTCGGCATCAATGCTTATATTTCTGTCTTTCAGAACCGAAATCGTGTTTTGAAGATATAAATCCTCTGATGATTTCGCCATAGCATTGTTGTAGAACATGCTTCCCGCAAGAATAAGGTCTGTTATAAGCAAGGCGGCGATGATGATATTCTTTGCCTTCGTCCAATCCATTATACGCCTCCTGATCCCTGTTTGGGATTGCTTAGCAACTTTCCGCTAAATATATCGTAATAAACCTCAATGCCACCAACTCTGAATATCCAGGCCGGGTACATTTTACCGGTTTGTATGCCGTCTTTCTCATTGGGCTTGACGTAGCCCATTTTGATTTCGTCGATGAGAAGCGATGTGTTTTCAAAGAAATCTGTCTCAGTTGTGCCCGGAACAATAATGCCTGCATCGTTTAAAACCGTTTTGATTTCCATGTGATTATTGGTCAGTATATTGATCGGATCTATTGTCGGTTGCTCTGGTGCACTTTTTAGAGAATCCAGGGTGTTCTGGCTTATGTCGAACATCTGACGTTTATAATTCAGAATGCGATTCCCTATAATGTCTATACTTAGAACCTCTTTGTTTGCGTTTAGATAGAGTGGGTGGTCATTGATGAACATTCCGAAAGTAAACCGATAACCATTCTTGTTAGCGACGGAAATCGGTTTCGAGTCTTTTAAAAATGGCGTCAGCTTTGTTCCATTAAGACTCTCCCAACTGCCATGGGCGCCGATAAAATTCACCGCATAATTGAGGGAATCGTAGTAACTCAAAGGCACATTGGGGGCATCTCCAATTTCTTCCTTATATTCTATGGCACCATCCTTATTTAGGATAAGGATTTTTTGACCATAACCGTACATGTAGATCGTCGTTCCGTTGTTTTCTGTAATCTTTCTCACGAAATCAAAACCTTCACCAAAAAATGCCTGAGCAAAGGCGACGATTTTTTCTGTTTCGTAATAATTAAATTCTTTTCCGTAGCCAATTTCTGTCATCTGTGTTTTAACTGAAATGGGCATCAATATTTTGCTGTCTATACCCAGAAAAACGCTCATAGGGAAGTAGGGGTCAAAGGGGTTTTTTTCTATTTTATCGATTATACTAGCTAGCGCCTTCAAATCATATTCTGATACAAATCTAAAATATTTTTGGTTTTTCCCGTCATAGATGATGAGGCTGTCGGGAATCGCTGTGGAATAACCGATAGCGGTAAGCATATCAATTTGTATGTTTTTTGAATCCTGCTGAATGCCATACTGTGCCAGGGTATCTTTGAAAGGAAGGTTAAAATCAAACTTTATCCGCATGGATCTGAAGTTCATAGCCTCATCAAATTGGTTCTTGGTTATTTCGGTGACCTTAAGATTTTTCATTTTCATAAAACCGTTAAGCTCAAGAAGCATGGCATCCCAGTAGGCGTAACCCTTTGTATTGACAACGGTGTGCGTATCGCTGCCGAAATTGACCACGATCTCGCTGGGTTTAATTAGCTCTTCAAAATTAGGCAAAGATACAGTTTTTTCCGGCGTCAGGAAATCAACGGGGATTTTAATACTACCGAAAAAACTGTCTTTCCATGAAAAATATAATAGTAGTATTGTCATCAAAAACAATACTACTAAAAAAACAGTTTTTACTCTTTCTATTTGAATCGGCCTAGTCACTGCTAATCGCCGCCCTTAATTACCAAATATATTCTTGAAGAAATTTTGAACAATCTGCATAGTTGTCAACTGTGGAGTATCAAAGCGTGAAGCTTCAGCTGCAGGTTCCTGGCTCTTGTCCTTTACTATGAGATGTGTATTTGAAGTAAACAGAACCTTTCCCGAATTATTAACTGTATCTACCCTGATGCGATAAAGTCCAGGTGTGATGCCTTCTACTCGCTTTGTATAAAAACTCAATTTGCTCGTACTCACAAAAGTCTCACGATCATAAACCAGCTCGCTGGTTAAATTGGTGAGTTCTTCCAAGTCTGATTTTTCTTCAATCTTATTGACATTGATGGAAACAGCCACATCGTTCTTGATCTGCTTTTCCTCATAAAATGAAACTTTAATGGTTTTAGGCTCAAGAATCTTTACCGAAACGAGAAGATTGTCTGAATAAATCGTCCCATATTGTTCAGGATTGACCACAACAACATTGGGATCCGTATCAGCAAAAGCAACAGTCGTGCTTATCATCATAATCATCATCATAACAATTGCTATAACGTATTTTTTCATTGGTATAATCTCCTCCTCTCTCTCAATATTATGCTTTATTACCTATATCAATAGAGTCATTATAAACCATCATTATTACAATCATGTTACAGCCCTTTTAAGATACCTTTACAGATTATGGCTTTTTAAGGTTTAACAAATAGTAACCTTGCCAATTTGACGGGTTTGCGGCATACTATGAGTTAATAAACCAATCGATATTTCCCGGTCAAAATGATCAAGCAAGGAGACTGCATATGCAATATGTCAATATTTATACTGATGGCGCATGCTCAGGAAATCAGCATGATACAAATACAGGCGGCTGGGGCGCGGTCCTTGAATATGGCGCCCATAAAAAGGAACTTTTTGATGGGGAATCCAACACCACCAACAATAGAATGGAAATGAAAGCTCTTCTTTACGCCCTTGCTGCCATCAATAAAACCAACCTTGTCATACGTGTTTTTTCAGACAGTTCTTATCTGACGAACTGTTTTCGGGAAAAATGGTATGAGAAATGGCAAAACAACAATTGGCAGACCTCGGGTAAAAAAGATGTTGAAAACCGGGATCTCTGGGAAGCACTCATTGAATACCTAAAAACGCACACCCTTCATTTTTACAGGGTCAAAGGCCATGTTGTCTTAAGTAGTAAAAGCACCGATATTTCAACTCTTTACAAAAAGTTTGTGCTTTGGAATGGCGATTCCTTTACGATGGATGATTTTCTCTATATTACGGCCATGAATAATAAGGCAGATGAACTTGCCAATAAAGGCATCTCTAAAATCCGTGAGGATTTATAACCTAAATCCTATTCGTTTGCATCTTTATAGCATTTCGGCAACAAATATTGCCGCATCGTCGGAAAGAGAACCGCCAGTGAAGTCATTTACCCTTTTCACAATCTCATTCAACATGATTGAGCCCCTATTTCCTGCATACTTTTCTATTATGTCCATAAGTCTCTCTTCTCCAAAATAACCACCACCTGATTGATCTTTTGCTTCTGTAATGCCGTCCGTATAAAAGAGCAGTTTATCTCCCGATGAAATTACAAAGGTTTTTTCTTCGTGATCAGCCTTTTTAAGCAGGCTGCAGATAGGCATACCTGATACTTTGATCTCTTCCGAACCTCCCGTTGCTTTGATCAGAATCGGCAGGCAATTATGCCCTGCATTGACAATTCGCCATTCCCTACGTTTTATACTGTATAAGCCCATAAGCAGAGAGAAATATTGCTCATCGCCTAAATTGAGTTCATTGTAATTCTTTAGTATCGTATTAAGTAAATCCTCAGAATTTATTGAAGATGCGCGCATTCCTCGGATGACCTGCCTTAAAAACATGGTTAGCATAGAGGATCTGACTCCATGTCCTGAGATATCGGCTATATAAATCAGAAGCGTATCCTCATTCATTTTTATGATATCGAACATATCTCCGCCTAAACCTTCGCTGGGCAAGTAGGCTGAGTCAAAAGCAAGGGCTTCCCAGTATATCCCATTCAATGGCAAAGCTCTGCTCTGTATCCGTTTTGCAAATTCTATATCGCCTGTCATTTTTTCATATTGGCCGCGTATGATTTCTTCCTGACCATGCTCAACTGTGATGTCCTGAAAAAGTTCAATGGCATAACAGTCCTGTTTATTCAGTATTACCGGAGATGCTATAACTTTATAAAACTTTTCACCATATGATACGCCCTTTACTTCGGCTTTTAGGGACTTCCTGCATATTGCGGATACACACTCAAGGCAAAGTCCTTCTCTTCCCAAAAGCTCATAGCATTTTTTATGCGTAAAATCTCCGAATTCAGCCCGCATTTTTTTGTTCATATAGACCACGTTGTTATCACTGTCCATCACCCGGACCATATACTCCATGTTCTCAATGACTTCTTCCAGAAGTGTATTTTCTTTTAGCAGGGTCATTTCTTTGATTATTTCAAGTTCAATCATTTATTGCTCCTTCAATTGTTCAGTTATTGTTCCTTTATTGTTCCTTCGACGGCTCATTAATTTTAACAGGCACACTTTGCTGGCAGGGTATTCTGGATTGACATAAACCGCATCCGTAATAGTTGGCTATATTCTCTGTTTTAATTGTTTGAGCGACCTCGGCCTTCAGGATCTGCAGAAAAGCATCGCATAATACTTTGTCATGGCCTTTTTTTGTAATAGCACCGACAGGACATCTCTCAATGCATTTCCCGCAGGTTCCATCGGCATAATATAGGCACCATTCGTTATAAAGGGTATAGGGCCTTTGATCAGGTTCAAAACGCTCATGTATTATAAGGGTTGAAAAGCGCATAGCCTTCCCCTGCCTCGTAATAAGGCCGTCAGATAAGCCAAAGGTGCCAAGACCGCAGACAAATGCGGTGTGTCTGTGAGACCAGGTTGAGGCTAAACCGTATTTTTGCGAAATTTTTCTGGATTGCGCCGGAAGAAGATCTATAGCAACAGTTTTAATTCCATATTCTTCCATTTTAATGATAAGGTTTTTGCAAATATTCTGAATGAATGGCTCCCACTCTCCTCTGGATGCAGACCATCTCAGACTTGGTCTACCTTCCGCTCTCGCCTGGTCCTTCATCGTCTCATAGGTTTGCGGAAAGCCAATACTCATTACAGTCAATTGCGAATCTGGGATCGATGTCCCGTTAAATTTTAAAGCAAAAGCTTCAGAAGGAGACCAATAAAAGTCTCCTATGTCCTTTTTCCAATATTTGAAGTAGTCGTCCTCTCCACTGGAAAATCCCACCATAGGCTCGCGCCACATGAGTTCCTCAGGATGTCCAATGACCTTAAAGCGATTTAAGGCTGAACCCTCCGCTAAATCAACAACGATTTTCTTTATTTCCTCTTTTGTTAGCTTCATGAATTAACCCTTATCCTGTTTGGTTTTCTTTGAAACACTCATTTCTTGTCATGCAAATATTGAAGGGCTTCTATGTAGGAGGCTATTCCCTTTCCGGAAATCTGCTTCTCCGCCACATCTTCTATGACGGATGTCCTTCTAAAATACTCCCTACTGCCGATATCACTCAGGTGCACCTCAATCGTTGGAATATGAACGGATGAAATGGCATCCCTTATGGCATAGCTGTAATGGGAGTAGGCTCCAGGATTGATGATGATGCCGTCTATCTTCTGATAACACTGCTGGATCGTATCTATAATATCCCCCTCATGATTGGACTGAAAAAATTCAAGGGTCATACCGAGTCTCTCTGCCTCTTTCAGAATAATCTCGTTCATTTCAGGCAGAGTCATCTTGCCATATATCTCAGGTTCCCTGATGCCCAGCATATTAAGGTTTGGGCCGTTAATAACTTTGATGTTCATGAGTTTAAAATTGTTTCACGTGAAACTATTTTAAACTCATGAACAGTTCGATCAATCGGTCAAGCTCATCCTTGCTATAATAATCTATCTCTATTTTTCCGCGTTTTTTACCTTCGGATATTTTGACTTTCGTGCCAAGTTTTGTTTTCAATTCTTCTTCAATGGTTGCAATTTCTAGGTTAACGCTCTTTCTTTTTAAACTTTTACGTCTTCTGGGATTATCTGCTGCGTGGCCGACGATAAATTCCACTTGCCTTACCGAGAGACTTTTTTCTATTATTTCCCGGGCGATTGCCATCTGACGCTTCTCATCTTTAATGGCTGCCATTGCTCTGGCATGGCCTCCGGATATTTGTCCATCAATAATCAGCTGTCTGACTTCCTGTCCCAGCTTGAGCAGCCTCAAGGCATTGGTAATATAGGGCCTGCTCTTTCCTACACTTTTAGACATCTCTTCCTGAGTAAGATTAAATTTCTCTGTCATCTGCTCGAAAGCCAAGGCTTCTTCAATCACATTGAGATCCTCTCTTTGCAGGTTCTCTATGATTGAAATCAGCATGTTCTCCTGCTCATCAAGCTCTTTGATGATACAGGGTATTTCTTTGATTTGAGCTTTTCTAGCCGCTCTCCATCTTCTTTCTCCGGCGACGATTTCATAGCCCTTTTCAGTCTTACGGACCATGATTGGCTGTATTATGCCATGAATTTTGATGGATTGCGCCAGCTCTTCTATTTTATCATCGCTGAAGTTTTTTCTCGGCTGATTTGAGTTGGGTTTGATATCGTGTATGTTGACAAATAGGATCTCATTACCGCTGGCAATGGTTTCTCTGGTTCTGCCTTCTATATTGATCTGCACATCGCTGAACAAGGCTTCCAGTCCTCTGCCCAGGCCGGTTTTTCTCGGCCCGCTCATCGCTTTTCTTCCTCCAGTTCAAGGAATTCATCGGCAAAATCCCTATAAGCTTCTGCTCCTTTGGATTTTGGATCATAGGCAGTTATAGGAAGTCCAAAGCTTGGTGCTTCAGCAAGCCTTACATTCCTTGGAATCACTGTAGTATAGACTTTTTCACGGAAATATTTCTTTACTTCCTCAACGACTTGAATCGATAAGTTTGTCCTGCCATCAAACATGCTGAGGATGACGCCCTGAATCTCCAAGTTTTTATTCAGGTTCTGTTTCACCAGCTCAATTGTACTCATAAGCTGGCTGACACCTTCCAGAGCATAAAATTCACACTGTATCGGAATCAGTACGCTGTCGACGGCGGTTAAAGAGTTTATGGTCAGAAGTCCAAGGGATGGCGGACAGTCTATAAAAATGTAGTCATACTCATCCTTGATAAGATCTATTGATTTCTTTAATCTCTTTTCCCTTGATTCAAGCTGTACAAGCTCTATCTCAGCTCCTGCCAGTTGGACACTAGCCGGAATAATATCAAGGTTCTTGACCGATGTCTTCATAATTGCGTCTCGAGGCTTAACTTTATCATTAATCAGAACCTCGTACATGGTATTTTCAAGGCCTTTTTTATTTATGCCCATTCCGCTGGTTGTATTCCCCTGTGGATCAATATCCAGTATCAGAACTTTTTTGCCTTTTAGTGCCAGGCACGCTGCAAGATTTATATTTGTTGTTGTTTTACCTACCCCGCCCTTTTGATTAAATATAGCTATCGCTTTTCCCAAACTTTTCACCCCTCTTACTATTGCTGCTTGTTGCTTGTTACCTATTTCCTGTTGCCTTATATTGAAGTTTTTGATCCCTAGGCTAGTTTTTATGTTTTGCTGATTGAATTTTATTCTTAACATTTTATATTATATATTAAGGGGAGTTCTTTCTCCAGCTTTTTATTTTATGTTATCTCTAAAAAAGAAGAAGATGTTTCACGTGAAACATCTTCCTATATCGGCTCCTTTTGTGGGGTTCCAGGTTTTCTTGGATATTTTTGAGGCGTTTCTGCGTTTTTCCTAATATATATCAAATTATGCCCCATTTTCAGATCATCGATTTTGAAAGGTGCAATTTCTTCTATCTCTCCACCCAAAACGTCTATTGCCTTTTGGCTATCCGTAATCTCCTGTTCTACTTCACTTCCCTTATAGGCGATAAAGTAACCGCCCGGCTTAACAAATGGCAAGCAATATTCAGACAGCACCTGCAACTTTGCTACCGCTCTGGATACACAAATATCGTATTGCTCCCTATGCTGTTTTTGATGTCCCAGATCTTCTGCTCTGCCATGAACCACAGTTGCGTTCCTGATATTCAACTTCCCCATTATTTCTTTTACAATAATAAGCTTCTTGTTCACTGAATCCATAAGCATAAATTTTTTGTCTGGATAAATCAAGGCAAGCGGTATGCCAGGAAACCCTGCACCCGTTCCAATGTCTATGATCTTACTGGCGGAAGAAAGTGATTTGTGTGAAACGCACATAAGGGAATCAACGAAGTGTTTAATCACGAACTCTCTTTCATCTGTAATTGAAGTCAGATTAACTTTTTCATTCCATTCCAGCACAAGCTGCATATAGGTTTCAAATTTAGCCAGAGTAGTCTGATCATATTGGATTTCCAAATCTACAAATGCCTTCTCAAGCAGTTTTAAAGCTTCTCTCATTTCTTTCGCCTCTCCTTTTCAAGATGAATCAGCAGCACATTGATGTCCGCAGGTGAAACGCCGGATATTCTGGAGGCTTGCATCCTTCTCAGCGTGTAGTACGAACGTATGCGATCTGGCGGAGTGTAAAGCGGGCCGCCAACATCTGTCAAGAATGGTGACAGCATTGAAAGCTGCTGGTGGGGCGCCTACGAGGGGCGCC